>JALQTQ010000174.1:0-7181 GCA_023263995.1 Akkermansiaceae bacterium
CGCCTTGGCCCGATCCCATGCTGGTGCTGGGAGCAGTGGCGGTCGTCACCTTGGTCGCGGTAGCCGGGGGGATGCTCCTGAGTCGGGGCGTGACTCGAAATCCTCCCCTCGAAATCCTGCGCAGCGATGGCTGAAGTCAGGTCAAGATGTCGAGGAGGTCGCCAATGGTGTGCTTGTTTTCGAGCGGGTGCCGCAGGCGCTTGCGCCGGTTGATGGTGTAGTGGTTCCGCCGTCCATCCTTGCGAACCTTGAGCACCTTGTCCTCGACCAACTCGGCGAGGATCCGTTGCACGGCCCGCTGGGTGATGCCGACCTCATCAGAGAGATCACGGATGCGAGAATAAGGGGTGCGCGACAAGCTCACAATGATATGAAAATGATTCGTCAGAAAGGTCCACTGGGGCGGCTTGGAAGTGGACGATCGGTAGGTCGGATTGTCGGCGGAGTTCGTTTTCATCGGGGCACTTCTTTTGGATGGATGGGAGGCATTTCGCGAACGACCAAGCACCAAAAGTGTAGGGGGAAAATGAAAACACGCAAACTATTTCGTGTATCAAAAAGGCTCTCTACCGTTGGGAGCCACGCCTGGCCGGGGGGAGGAGTCGGGAGGCTATGGCCTGACAAGCCATGGGAGCGGTCAGGAGGACCAGGATCAGGATGAGCGCGGAGAAGAAGAGCGGGCCGGGCGAGGGGAATTTCACCGCGGCCGCAGTGGAGAAAAAAATGACTCCGAGTGACGAGGCCTTGGTGGCGGCGTGGATCCGTGCGATCGAGTCTGGCATGCGGATCAGGCCCAGAGCGGCGATGAGAAAGGAAAGGCTACCAAGAAGGGCGAGGAGGTTTGAAATCATGACTGGGGGGGATCGATGAAGCGTGAGAGCACGATGGTGGAGAGAAAGCCGAGCATGGCCACGAGAAGGCCGAACTGGAGTGGCAGAGGGTCGTTGTTGTGGAAGGCCAGGAGAATGCAAAGACCGAGTACCTGAAAGGTCAGGACGTCGATGATGATGATCTTGTCGGCTTTTGAGGTGATGAACTTGCGGGTGCCGAAAGTGGCTAGGGTCACGAGGACGCTGAGACCGAGAATGAAGGTAGCGGCAGTGAGCATGGGATCAGGGAAGTCGGGCGAGGAAGTTCTGATAGTTTTCCCGGATTTCGCGCACGAGGGCGTCCGGATTTTTCCCCCCGTAGAGCGAGTGCACCACGAGGGTTGCTCCGTCGTCCTCCTCGGCCACGGTGACTGTGCCGGGGGTCATGCTGATCAAATTGGCGAGAAGGAAACGTTTGGTGGGTGAGGTGAGAGAGACCGGCACGCGCAGGATCACGGGGTCGAGACGGGGTCGGGGCGTGAAGACATCACGCGCCACCCGGAGGGCTCCGAGGACGACGTCGCGGAGGTAGAGGAAGGGGAAGAGGAGAATCAACTTCACGGGATGTCGGGGTTGCCGGAGCCAAGGACAGCTTCGAGATAGGCTTGCGGGTCGAGGAGGCCGGCGGCGGCATGCTTAGCAAGGGCGAAGACCGGGCCGCTGGCAAGACCAAGGACGATGGTGATCAAACCGAGCGCCGCCGAGGTGGCAAGGGGCACGCCTTTGGTCGGACAATATTCTCCAAAGGGTTCGCCCCAGAAGGCGGCGGCCCAGATCTTGAGCATGGAGTAAATAGTGAGAAGACCGACCAAGGCGATGGCAACGGCGGCGATCCCGTCCTGCAACGAAAGTGAAGCCATGAGGAGCGAGAACTTGGCAAAAAATCCCGAGAGTGGGGGAAGTCCGGCGAGCGAGAGAGCCGGGACCGCAAAAAGGAGGGCGACGAGGGGAGATGTCCGAACAATGCCAGAGATTTCGTCGAGTCGGCTGCTGCCGCGGTGTTGTTCCACCAAGCCGGTCACGAGGAAGAGATTGCCTTTCACCACGATGTGATGGACGAGGTAAAAGATACCGCCAGCAAGGGCAAGGGGGGTGAAGAGGGCGAGGGCCAACGCCATGTATCCCACCTGGCTGATGATATGGAAGGACAGGATCCGTCGCATGTCATTCTGGGCCACCGCCCCTAGCACGCCTCCCGTCATCGTGACAATTGCCAGCCAGAAGAGGATCTCGCGATGGGGAAAGGTGCCGTTGACCACCAGGACCATTCCAAAGACCCGGAAGAGCGCATAGAGGCCGATTTTGGTGAGAAGAGCGGCGAAGAGTGCGGAGAGGGCCGGAGGCAGCACGGGGTAGGCCTTGGGAAGCCAGAAGGCGAGTGGAATGAGGGCGGCCTTGATCGCAAAGGCTCCAAAGAGAAGGGCGGTTGAGCTTTCGATCAGGAATGAATGCGGGGTCGCTCGAAAGAGACGGTGGAGGTCGGCGAAGTTGAGCGTTCCGGTCTTGCCGTAGATCAGGCCGGCAGCCACCAGAAAGAGAAGAGAGGCCACCAGGTTGATGACCACATATCGCCAGGTGGCTTGGTGGGCACGACCACCGGGAACCATGGCCATGATGGCAAAGGACGAAAGGAGAAGGACTTCAAACCAAACGTAAAGATTGAAGAGGTCTCCGGTGAGGAAGGCCCCATTGGCTCCCAGCCCGAGGGTGGAGAGGAGGGCGAAAAGATGGCGGCGGCGATAGCGGGGCGAGAGGGTTTTGATCGAGAAAATGACCGAGGCCACGAGCACCAGTGAGCAGACCGCGAGCATCAGGGCGGCGAAGCCATCGGCTACAAACACCACCCCGTAAGGAGCAGGCCAATTACCCACGTGCAGGGCAAAAACACTCCCCTCCGCGGTGGCCACAACAAGCGCAAGCGAGGCCGCCAGAGACCCGATCGCCCCAGCCAGCACCGGGAGGGGATTTCCGCGTGTGGCGAGAGTCCCCAAAGCTCCCAAGACCGGGAGAAGGAGACAGGCCACGATGAAAAGTTGGGGAGTCATTTCGACGAACGGATCAACAGGGTGAGGAGAAAGGCGAGAATCCCAAAGCCAATGACAATCGCGGTCAGGACGAGGGCCTGAGGCAGCGGATCGGCGAGGGTTTCGAGGCTTTGACCTCGACCCACGAGCGGCGCCGCGTTGGATTTGAGTCCGCCCGAAGCTAGGATGACAAGGTTGGCGGCTTGGCTCAGGAGGATGAGCCCGATGATGAGGTCAACCCTGCATCCGCCGAGGAGACGGTAAAGGCCGGCCGCGACGAGGAGGCCGATGGTGGCGGCGACAAGGAGTTCCATGGCTGTTCAGGGAGTGCGTTGGTGAAAGTGGCGGAGATAGTTCATCGAAAATCCAAGGACGGCGAAAAACACTCCAAGGTCAAAGAGAAGCGGAGAGCCAAGATGAAGGCCGCCGAAGTGAAGCCACAACCCGGTCAGGAAAGGACGTCCGGCAGCCAGCGGCATGAGAGAGGCCAGGGTGGCAAGGGCAAGACCGACCACCAAGAAGCGGTGCGACATTTTCCGCATGAAGGCCGGGGTATAGCGTGGCCGTGAGGCAAGCAGGCTCATCCCGATGCCCGCCGCTGCCAGCAGGGCAGCAATAAAGCCGCCACCCGGGGCGTTGTGGCCCCGCCAGAAGATCCAAAGGATGGCCGGAATGAGGAAATAAAGGAGAAGACGGGAGCCCGTGGTGAGGAGAGGAGAATATTCGGCCGAGGGTAAGGGTGCTCTCTTCCGGGCCGCTCCCAGCGCAGCGTTCGCTCCCATCGCGGCGATGGCGAGAACGATGATTTCACCAAAGGTGTCGATGGCGCGGAAGTCGACCAGAATGACGTTGACCACGTTTGCTCCGAAGGCCGCCGGTTTGCTCTGGCGAAGGTGGAAGTCGGACACCGGATGATCCCACTCCAAGGTCATCGCTTTCAAGATCAGGGCCGTGGTGAGAAGCCCGCCGAGGCCCGCCACGATGAGGCGCAGCCTCCCGGGCGCGCTGCTGTCACGACGTTCGGCCTTGGCGAGGGCCCCGGCGAGCAGGAACAGAATGAGGGTTTCCGCCATCAACTGCGTCAGGGCCAGGTCAGGCGCACTGAACCAGAGAAAGATAAGAGCGATCAGGAAGCCCACAAACCCCAGCGAGACCAAGATGGCCACGGTGCTCTCACTGCGCGCGGCGATGAGGGTTGCAATGATGAGCAGCGGAATCAGGCCCAAAAAGATGAACAAATCGCCCCTCCAGGTCAGGGGAAGGGTCGACCAAAGGTGAAGGTCGAGCGATAACAGCGAGAGCACTCCGACGCAGGCCAGTATGATCACAAGGTGGGTGACCAGTTTCCCGTCGCTAAGGAGTCGGGCGCAGCGTGAGGCGGTCCGACGGAGGAGCCCGATCAGGGCGTCAAAGGCTCTGTCAAAAATCGGCCCGTCCGGAATGGCGGGCAGGACGGTCAGCAGTCGGGTGAGGACCAAGGCCAGTGCGATCGCGCCCAGCCCGAGAAACAAAGGCGCGGTCCAACCGTGCCAGAAGGTGAGCTCAACCGGACCGGTGGACCCAAGCGAAACGGCGGCCGGGGCCAATAGCTGCGGGTCAACGGCAATCGCGACGACCACGGCCAGTGCTCCCAGAGCTGGCAAAAGGGTAGCCACCGTCATGCCACGGGGAACTTCTTCCGCGGGCCGAGATCCCGGGAAAGCGAGGGCGAAAAGAATGCGAAAGCCGATCGCGAGGACGCCCGCAGCAGCCAGAGCCAATAAGAAGGCGAGGGCCGGCGAGGCCTTCCAAGCCGCCTTGAGCAGGTATTCCTTACCGAGAAATCCCGGCAGCGGAAAGACCCCGATGAGAGAGAGCGTGGAAAGAAGAACGACCAAACCGGTCATCGGAAGATGGCGAGCTACTCCCCCAAGCTCCGACAGTCGGCGAGTGCCGAATCGTTTCTCAAGATTCCCCGCCGCCAGAAAAAGGGGGGCTTTGTAAAGAGCATGCGCGGTGAGGTAAATCACGAAGGCTAGGAGGGCCGCCGGAGTGCCAAGACCGGCAAGGGCCGTCAGAAATCCCAAGGCCGCCAGGGTGGTGCAGGCGAGTAGGGTTTTCAGATCGTCGGCCCCCAAACCCCGGACCAGCGAGCTGGCCACGGTGAGTAATCCGGCAGTCACGAGGGTCGGGGTCCATGCCGGATGACGCGCCAGAACCGGTGCGAGGGTGGCAAGCAGAAAAACCCCGGCCTTCACCATCGTCGCGGAATGCAGATAGGCCGAGACCGGTGTCGGACCGACCATGGCATTGGGAAGCCAGAAGTGAAAGGGCCACTGGGCCGACTTGGTCATCGCACCCACCATGATCAGAATCACGGCGGCAGTCCCCGGAGCAAAATCCACGAGTCCTAATAGCTCGGACAAGGACGCAGTTCCCGTTTGTTGATGGAGGAGCACCATGCCTGCCAGCAAAGCGGCCCCTCCCAGCATCGTCACGAGTAAGGCCTGCGAGGCCTTGCGGCGGGACTGGTCCGTTTCATGGTGAAAGCCCACCAGAAGAAAGGACAGGAGCGAGGTGCCCTCCCAGAAAAGAAAGAGCAGGTAGAAGTTGTCGGACCAAAGCACCCCCAGCATCGCCGCGGTGAAAAGGCCCAGAAGGGTGAGAAGGGCAGGCAGACGGATGTCTCCGGCAAAGTAAGTGCAGGCAAATAGGTGGACACAGCCCCCGAGAAAAAGGACCAAAAAACCAAACCAAGCGGTAAAGGGCGTGAGGCGAAGGGCCAAGTCGATTTCAAGCGCCTCAACCCAGGGAATCGACCAATGGACGAACGCGCCTCCAGTGGCCTGAGGGAGCAATGATCCCGCCCCGGCAACAAAAAGGAAGGTGAGGAACACCCCCGTCAACGAAGGGAAACGACGAACAATCGGAGCCAAAAGAGCCGCGTGGAGCGCGGTTCCCAGAGGCAAGACCAGAAGCAGGAAGAGTGAGGTCATGGACCGAACCTTGGAAGGAATGATCGGATAGGGTTAAGCTTGGGTTATGACATCAATCAGTCCGACTGATGAAGCACCGGAAACCACTCGGACGTTCATGGAAGGGAAGCGGGATATGATCACAAAAACACGAAAGAAAATTCGCGCAACTGATTCAAGTGACAAGATCCCGAAAGCCCCATTTTAGGGCCTTTCCGGCGACCCTGGATCCCAGCGAAACGCCGTCAACAAAGAGGCCATCAAACCTGTGGGACCCCGCCGTGAATTGTTTGATGAAAGGAAGATTTTTAAAACAGGTTTTTTAAAACATGAAAAAAAAGACGTGTAAAAAGGGGCAGGAGAGATACGTTCCGTCAACGGGTTCGATGAGCGAATCCGATTACCCCCTGAAGACAATGTCCGAATTGGAAAGCGATAGTAGCGTGCGCCTCTACATGCGCGAGATCATGAAGTCTGAGCTCCTCACTCCGGAGGATGAGCTGGTCCTTGCGGACCGGATCCGCAAGGGTGATGAAAAGGCGCGGGAGGAGATGATCAAGGCCAACCTTCGACTCGTGGTCAAGCTTGCCCGGGATTATTCCAACTACGGCGTGCCCCTCGCCGACTTGATCTCTGAGGGCAACATTGGATTGATGAAGGCGGTCGAAAAGTTCGATCCCGCGAAGGGTGGTAAACTCAGCACCTACGCTGGATGGTGGATCAAGCAGGCCATCAAGCGTGCCCTTGCCAACCAGGGGAAAACGATTCGTCTCCCGATTCATTTGGTTGATAAACTGGCCCGCATTCGGCGCATCACTGCCATGCTGACCGAGGAGTTGGGCGAGGAGCCGAGCGACGAGGTGCTTTCGGAAACCTTGGGGATTTCCCGCCGCAAGCTCGCCATGTTGCGGCGAGTGGCACAGCGTCCGGCATCGCTTGATGCGCCAGTCTCCGACGACTCAGTGGTGACTTACGCCGAAGTCATTGGCGACGAGGCCGCGGTCGACCCGCTCGAGGAATTGGCCCGCAAAAGCCACCTCGATGAACTGAAGGGAATGCTGGAGTTGCTCGACGAAAGGGAGGCGGCCATCATCAATTCTCGCTTTGGTCTGAATGGCAGGAAGGTCCTGACCCTCGAGGAAATTAGCCTTCGCTTCGGGGTCAGTCGTGAGCGGATCCGTCAGGTCCAAAATGTGGCCTTGGCCAAGATGCGGAAGGCTCTTCGCAAGAAGGAAAAACGGCCCAATGGACTTTCCGGGATGGCTCCGGCTGCGGGGTGATGAAGGAGGGTACCACCATTTTTCAAGACTTGTATTCGGTTTCCATGTCTGGCC
>JALQTQ010000174.1:7191-7427 GCA_023263995.1 Akkermansiaceae bacterium
TGTTTCTCTGAGCATTTTATTACCGATGACGGTTTCCACCCAGAGAAGCCCATTCTCCGCATCAGATTTCCGCAACGGTGCCTTGCGCTTGGGCTACACCACCGATAATTGCCCCCATTCCCGAATCACCGGGTCCTCGTCGATCACGTTTCCCCAGCCCCACCAGAAGAAGACTTTGAATACCCTCGACCTGCCCCCACCGCCCGGTCAGCATTGACCGGAAACCGAAACCCGAA
>JALQTQ010000175.1 GCA_023263995.1 Akkermansiaceae bacterium
GAACCGCCGTCGCAAGGGTCGCAAGCGCCTTCTCCCCAAGGGAGCCGACCTTCACTTCAAGCGCCACACGGTGCAGAACAATTCCAAGTAGGCCGGAAATCCCCCTCCGTCCGGATGAAGCTGACCCGGGAACGGCGCATGCGCCAATGGGGCGAGTTTCACGCCGTTCGCTCCAACGGTCGCTCCACCGGCGGCCGTTTCGTCGTTCTGGGAGCATGGTCAGACCCAACGATCGCCGACCGTCGCTTCGGCTTCATCACTTCGAAGAAGGCTTCCAAGAAAGCCGTTACGCGAAATCTCCTCCGACGCCGTTTCCGCGAGATCATCCGGAAACACGGTGACACCCTCCTCCCCCACCAGATGGTGGTGACCATTGCCCGCTGGAGAGCCGCCGAAGCCACCTTTGCGGAACTGGAAGCCGATTGGCTCAAGACCGCGCGGAAACTGAAGATTCAGCAAGACCCCTCCCCTGGTTACTCATGACCTCTCTCCTGAAAATGCTGATCCGGGGATACCAACTTTTGCTTCGCCCGGTCCTTCATGCCCTCGGAGGTCCCCATGCCGGATGCCGCTACTCGCCGTCCTGCTCCCACTATTTTCTCGAAGCTCTCGAAACCCATGGCCCCCTCAAAGGTAGTCTTCTGGGAATTCGCCGGATTTTGCGCTGTCATCCTTGGGGGGGCAGCGGTTATGACCCCGTTCCGTTGGTCGGAGCCCCCGATTCTCGGCCCGAAAAATCTTCCACTCCCTCTCACTGATCATGGATCGCAAAGCTTGGATCGTCGTCATCATCTGCGGCATTTTGCTCGTGCTGAATTTCAAATATTCGGCCGATCAGGCCCGCCAACGCCAACTCGCCGAGGAACAGGAAAAACTGGAACAGGAAGCGGCCTCTCCCACCAAAGACATTCCATCGGTCAAGGTGGAACCTACCCCCATCCCGGAAGCAATGGGGAAAAAGGAAACCCATGACCTGCGCACCGAAGCGAGCGTCTTCACCCTTTCGACCCACGAAGGAGGCATCGCACAAAACACCCTCTTGGAGGAAAAGGCGGTCTACGGCGACGGCAAAATCACGATGAACGACCTCGGGCTTCACAAGCTCGGGGCCCTCACCCGCATCTCCGGCGATTCCTTGGAGCAGAGGTATTACGACATCGTGTCCCGCGACGAGAGATCGATCACTTTCAAAGCTCCCATCACCAACAACCTCGTTGCCACCAAGACCTGGTCACTGGTCGATTCCGGACCCGGAAGTCCCTACCGCCTCACCTTCAAGCTCACCCTCGAAAATCCCACCGGAGCGGAAATCTCAACCGCGGATGTCGCTCTCTTCAACGGCTCGGCCGCTCCAGCCTACGACGACGAGCGCTCCAACTACCTCAATTTCTTCTGGAACGAAAACGGGAGTTACGATTCTGAAACGACGGGCTACTTCAGCAACATCTTCAGTGCCGACCCGACCGAGTTCCGCACCAAGTTCGAGCAGAACCTACTCTTTACCGGGGTGGAGAACCAGTTCTTCGCCACCATTTTGACCCCGGAAAAACCCTACCCCGCCACCTTCCGCGCCATCCCCGAGGAAGTGGAGTTGAGTGACGGACGGGGAAGCACCGGCAAAAAAGTCAAGGCCTTCAACACCTACCTTTCCCTGCCCGATGAGGCCATCCCCGCCGGCCAGTCGCGCGACTACCTCTTCGACATCTTCATGGGCCCTAAAAACAACGGCCTCATCCGCAGCCTCGATGGCGACAAAGGCGATGTCATGGATTACGGCTTCTTCGGACTGATCAGCCGGATCCTCAATTCCACCCTCAACTGGCTCTCCGGTCTCTTCGGAGGCGACGGCAACAACTGGTCGTGGGGCTGGGCCATTGTGGTCCTCACCCTGATCATTCGGACCCTGATGTGGCCCCTGCACGCCAAATCGACCCGCACCATGAAGCGAATGTCGAAGCTTCAGCCCAAAATGGCCGCGCTCAAGGAGAAGTATCCGGACGACCCCAACAAGGTAAACCAGGAAATGATGAAGCTCTACCGGCAGTACGGGGTCAACCCAATGGGAGGCTGCCTCCCAATGCTGGTCCAAATACCCATCTTCTTCGGCTTCTACAACATGCTCCAGTATGCGGTCGAACTGCGCAACGAGCCCTTCCTGTGGTGGGTCAGGGACCTCTCGCAGCCCGACACCGTGGCCTACCTTTTTGGCCTTCCCATCAACATCTTGCCCATTCTCATGGCCATCACGATGGTGATCCAGATGCAGCTTACCCCGAAAACGGGCGACAAGATGCAGCAACGCATCTTCATGCTGATGCCTCTCATCTTCTTCTTCTTCTGCTACAACTTCGCCTCCGCCCTCGCCCTTTACTGGACCACCCAGAACATCTTCTCGATCGGCCAAACTTGGCTCATGCAAAAGATGCCTGAGCCCAAGCTCAAGGAATCTAAGAACGCCAACAAAAAAGGCTGGGCCCAGCGACTCGCCGAGCGAGCCGAAGAAGCTCAAAAAATGCGGCAGGCGCAGCAGCGCTCAGGGCGCCCAGGCCCACCGCAAACCAAGCCCAAAAAACCCCGGGGTCCCCGGACCGGCGGGTGATTTACCAAGATAGACATTTCATGGCGAAGGAGGTAGCTTCCCCCACACCTATGAAACGTCTCTTCCCTCTCGCCACCGTGCTTTTTGTCGGTTTCTCCGCTGCTCAGGAGAAACCCCTCAGTGAGGTCGACCGACAACTCCTCTTGGAGCGCTTGGCCGAAATCAAAAACAGCTCGGACTCGACCGTCAAAGGCCGCCTTCAGGTCGCCCTCACCGCGTTCCGCAAAGGACGAGCCAGCGACTCCGCCGCCCACGACCTCTACCTCGATTGCATCGAGAAGGTTCGCTTCGAAGACGAATTGAAAAAGACCAGCGAGTTTCGTGACTGGAAGACGCGGCACAAGGAGCGGACCGACACCCCCGCCTTTCGCCTCGCTCTGCGCCATCAACTCAACTGGCTGGTCCTGACCTTGGAAGTCGCCGCCGCCAAAGACAGTAACACCTACGGCGACCGCGCCATCGAAGTCGTCGACTCCATCCTCAAGGACGCTGAAAAGCTGAAAGGCCAGGAAAAGATCCTGCGCGAAAGCGCCCTGCAGTCAGTCTTCGCCGAAGCTTACTCGGTCAAATCTCAAAAAATCGAAAGCTGGCCCACCTCACCCCTCGATCTCGCGACCCTCTACGACAGCATCGTGCTTCCCCCCCTGCGCGACGGCAGTTCGGCGACCTCCCTCCGCAAGGCCTGGCTCAAACGGATCGAGCAGGAAGGTCTCTTTCTCGAAAACTGGACCGCCACCAGTTCCAGCGACAAGGACCGCAAGCCCGCTTTCGAAAAATGGCTCAAGGAAGATCGCCAGAACCTCCTTTGGAACATGGAAGTCGATCTCTTCCGCTGTGGTGATGAAAAAGGAGCCTCCATTCGCATGCTCCAACACCTCAAGGAAAACCTCAACCACAAGTCGGCTCCCCGCTGGATCACCCAGTTTACCAGTTTGGTGGAAGGTGGACCGACCGCCACAGGGACAAGTGAAACCGAAGGCCCACCCGCATCACCTCGGGATTAATCACCTTCAAGGGGGCCAACGGAGCCAGTGACCCACTTGAAACCCCGCCCCCATCTGCTTTCGAGCCACCACAATGGACCGCTCGACATTATGCCCGATCCATCGGGTAGTGAGAGTGATGGCGTCGACACGGTCGGGCACCTCCATTTTCCTTCACACCCCTCCCAGGTGACGAGAGCAGCACGAAAGCTCAGCAAAACTCTGCACCCAGTCATCAAAAGTCCCTTTCTAGAGCGACCTAACAAACACAACGCTACCGGAAATGATGACGCAAGGCGCAAAGTTCAAGGTAAGGCAAGCGAGCTCAAGCTCTTCAAGGACTTCTCGACATTCCCCCCCGAAATGCTAGCAGAGGGTGTTATGAAAAAAATCATCTCGACCTTAAGTCTTGCAGCCCTCCTCACCGGGACGGTGGGCCAGGTCTCCGCCCAGGAACGCAGCGACCGTCCGACCCGGAATTCCCCCCCCGGTCAACCCATTCGTCCCGTTTGGGAATCAATCAAAAAACGCATGGAAGGAGCGGTGGAACGCGGTGATCTGACCCGTGAGCAAGCCAAGCAAAAATACGCCGAACTCAAACAGAAGATGAGTGACCGCCCCCGACCCGATGGCGATCGTCCCCTCGCAGACCATCCGATGCCGCACGGCCCCGAAGCCCTCAAGCACGCCCTCGGTGAACTTTTGAAAAGTGGTCGACTCGGGGAGCGAGATGCCGCCCGTCTTTTCCAAGCCGCCTTTGGCGACGGACCGCCGCCACGACATGGCGTACCGGGCGACCAACCCATGCCCGGGCGAATGACCAATGAATTGCGAGAAACTCTCGAGGCAGCCCGTCGTGAACTAGCCGAAATTCGCGAAATCCGCACCAACCTCGAGCGAGCCCGCCGGAATCAAGAAATTCAGATGAATGAGCGACGCCTGGACGCCGAACGACGCGAACTCGCTGAACAACGCGAAGCCATGGAACGGGAGCACGACAATCGGGTCCGGGAGCTCAGAGAAATGGCCGAGGTCAGACGGCGTGAAATGGGGGAAGAGTCACCCCGTCGCGATGCGGTGCAACGACGCGAAAATGCAGACCGCAGAGCACCACAAGAAGGTCCACGAGAGAGTGGAAAGCGCGAACGCCCCGAGCAGCCTTCACCCGAAGCCGAGGCGAAGCGGGAAAAAGAGGACCGATAAGCTGCCCGGGTCGTCGATCTTCTACAAAAGCCATCGGCCGCCAACCGATGGCTTTTCAGGGATCCAGATCTTGATGACCTCCGACTACTCCTCTTCGAGTCGGTAAAACTCCCGAGCTTCCACCCGTGCCGAAGCTGGGATGACGGCCTGTCCGACACCTGAAGCGTCGGTAGTGACACTCAGCGGAAGATCAAGCGGGACGAAAGCTCCTTCCAGAGAGCTCGAACGAGTCACCTCATAGGACGTCAGGCGCTTCCCGGTAAACTCAATCAAGAAGCGGCCGTCGGCTTGCTGGGAATGAGCAGTGATGCGGATCTCTCCCGGCAGAACCCCACTGGTGATCTCGTTGGACAGAGCATACAGATGATGACTCCCACTCGGGTCTTCCCCCTTCAAGGGCACGTTGGCTTCGATGGTAATCTCGGAAGCTTGCGCGGTGTAGCGGTAGTTCACAAAGTAGGCCTCGTTATTGTTGCCCGACCCCGTGACAATTCCGGGCCGATCGAAAGGAAGGGGATGAAAGGGTTGCACCACTTCCGAGCCATTGGTGAAGATCAAATCAATAGGCCTGCCAGAAAAGCCATTGGACCAGACCCGGCTGTAAATCCGAAGATCATAACTCTCCCCGGGAGTCAGCCCAGTGAGAACATAGCTTTGGTAACTCCCGGGCGCAGCTCCACTGCCGGAGTAAGTGAAGGACCCCAAAAGCTGCTGAAGTCCCGGCCCCACTCCCGTGTCAAAGGGCAACCAATCGCCATTGTTGCCAAGGACCACGTTCCGACCGTTGGTTCCCGTGTCCCAGAAGAAATTGAGCGGAGTCTCCTCCAAAGAAAGGGTCGAAAAAGCCACCCCGTTTACAACGGCCGGCCCTCCCCCACTCACCAGATGGGTGTATGTTTTCGACGGATCAATCCCACTGCTGGCATCATCGGTCATCGGCACGATGGTTACTGGACCGACCGGCCCCGGACGTTCATTGGCGTCGAAAGGATTGCTCGCGAGAGAAATCTCCCAGCCATCGTATGCAAAGTCACCGTCGGTATCGCGCTCGATCGGATTTGTTCCGGTATCATTCTCATCCACCAACACTCCACTGTTGGTCTCCACCAAGTCGCTCAGCCCGTCGAGGTCACTGTCGCTCATGGTAGGATCAGTCTGGGGCCGATCGCCTGTGGGATTGATCTCCTCGCCATCGCTCAGCGTGTCTCCGTCGGTGTCGGCCACGGTCGGGTCGATATCAGGATAGATCAGACTTGCTTCGTATTCGACGGCATCGGAAAGGTTGTCATCGTCAAAATCCTTCCCGGGATCCCCTCCCGAGAGGTCATCGAGATTCCCCACCCAACGGTTTTCCCAAGCATCCGGGAGGCCGTCAAAATCATCATCTTTGTTCGCCACCAAGGTGAAGATTTTCTCGCGGGTATCGCTACCAGTCCCACGCACCCGAATCGAAAACTGCTGACCTTGGATCGAATTTTCGCCCGTAAAATCAAAGGTCCCCACCTCAAGCGTCCCCCCATTGATCTGAAACTTGTCGTTATCAATGTCCCCATCGCCGTCCACGAAGATAAAAGTCGAGGGGTCCGGACTTCCACCCGCCTCCGCCGAGAGTTCCCCAATCAGCGTCCCTTGAGGGGCACCCGAGGCGAATTCCCTTGCGCTCAACTCGACATTGTAGACCGAGGTCACCGTCGAAATCTCCAAGTTGTCGATCAAGGTGTTTTCAAGGGTGCCGATCTCAAAATAAAGCTCCCCGAAGTTGTTGTTCCAAGTGAAGCCTCCCCCATTGAAGACCTCGATCCCATCAACGCTCGCCACCACCGAGACCGGATTGCCCTCCCCAAAGGAATTGAAAAGAAAATCCATGACGACGTGGCGCAGCCCGACGGTGGCGGGAAACTCCCCCTGGGGCCCCTGATCAGCTCCATTGTCAAAAATCTGGGTCAGTCCGTTGTAACGGAACAACATCCCGATATCGGTTTCGGCATGATTGACCCGGAAAGCCGGCTCACCCACGCCCGGCCCGCTTATCCCCATGTTCACCGAAATCCAATTTCCCGACGTGTTGTTGGCAGCATTCCAATCAAACTCTACCCGGATCCCCCCGCCATCCAAAAGAAGTGGCCCAGTCGCGGGACCAGCCCAGTTGTGCCAAGTCCCGGCGGTGGCATTGTTATTGTCAGGATCAGCATGGAAACGGATCCGACCTGTCCGGTTGTCGAGAAAGTTCAGTTGATTACCAGCAATCCCATGCTGGATCCGCGAAGAACGAACCTGAATTTCCGAAACCGCCCCCGACCGACGACCGGTCTGCTCGGACAGGTCGAGGTTACCTGTATCAGGGGCATCAAAGTTATCACGGAACAAGAGATCCTGTCCGCTGGCCAACAGCGGCAACCACCAAACGAGTGCAGAGAGTTTTTTCATCATCAGGAAAAGACCATATGAAACCACGATGATCACTTCACACTCCGACGCCTGCGCAGCATCACGCCCGCCGCGCCCACCAAGGCCAACAACGAGGCTGAGGGCTCAGGAATGGTTGAGATCGTAACGTTGTCGAGACGGGTGTTCTCTAAAGTCCCGATCTCAAAGTAGAGCTC
>JALQTQ010000176.1:0-7096 GCA_023263995.1 Akkermansiaceae bacterium
AACAATAAATGGTTTCCTTTTTATTGCGCACCCTGAAAAGCGGTGTTTGTAAAATGTACACATGTCCTTTTTTGATGAGGTCGGGGAAGAATTGTAGGAAAAAGGTAATGAGCAGCAAGCGGATGTGCATTCCATCGACATCGGCATCGGTGGCAATCACGACCCGGTTGAAACGCAATGACTCGATGTCATCCTCGATCCCGAGCGCCGCCTGCAGGAGAGCGAATTCCTCGTTTTCGTAGACCACTTTTTTGGTCAAGCCGAAGGTGTTCAGAGGCTTTCCCCGCAGGGAGAAGACGGCTTGGGTTTCCACGTCCCGGCACTTCGTGATCGAGCCGCTCGCGGAGTCCCCCTCGGTCAGAAAGACGGTGGTGTCCTCGCGGCGCTTGTGCTTGCTGTTGAGGTGGACCCGACAGTCCCGCAGTTTCTTGTTGTGGACCTTGGTTTGGCGGGCCCGTTCGCGAGCCAATTTCTTGACCCCGCCAAGCTCCTTGCGCTCCCTTTCCGCCGCCAGAACCCGCTTTTGAATGGCCTCGGCCACCGGCGGATTCTTGTGCAGGTGATTGTCCAACTCCTGCTTGAGAAAATTTCCGATAAAGGTTCGCACCGTCTCCCCCTCGGGTGAGACCGTGGCTGAACCCAGCTTGGTCTTGGTCTGGCTTTCGAAAACCGGCTCCTCGATCCGCACCGAGATCGCTCCGGTGATGCCCGCACGGATGTCGGCCGGGTCGTAATTCTTTTTGTAAAATTCGCGCAGCACCTTGACCAAAGCCTCACGAAAGGCCGCCAGATGAGTCCCGCCCTGGGTCGTGTTCTGGCCATTGACAAAGGAATAGTAATCCTCGGTGCTCCCGGCCCCATGGGTGAAGGCCACTTCAATGTCATTGCCCGACAGATGAATGGGCTCGTAGAGCGGCTCTTCCTCCATCTCTTCCCTCAACAAATCGAGGAGCCCGTTCTTCGACCGAAACCGCTTCCCGTTGAAAATCAGGGAAAGCCCCGGATTCAAGTAGGAATAGTAGCGACACATCTTTTCAACGAAGGGAGCGCGGAACTGAGTCCGCTTCGGGAAAATCCCGCGATCAACCTCAAAGGCCAGTCTCGTTCCGCCCTCGGCATGATCTCCTTGGGGATTTTTCATTTCCTCCACCACCTCACCCTTGGAAAACTCGATCGCCTTGGTCTTGCCTTCGCGCCAAGCTTGGATTTCGAAGAAATCGCTCAAGGCATTCACCGCCTTGATCCCCACCCCGTTCAATCCCACCGATTTCTTGAAAGCCTCGCTGTCATACTTGGCCCCCGTGTTGATCTTGGCAGCGCAATCCATGAGTTTGCCAAGGGGAATGCCCCGCCCAAAGTCCCTCACCTCCACCCGACCCTCGTCATCAATGTCGATGCGGATCTCCTTCCCATGCCCCATCACAAATTCATCCACCGAGTTGTCCAGGGCCTCCTTGAGGAGGATGTAGATGCCATCATCCGGCGACGACCCATCACCCAGCTTCCCGATGTACATCCCCGGCCGAAGCCGAATGTGCTCCCGCCAGTCGAGACTCTTGATGTCATCCTCGGTGTAACTCGCCGCCGCTGCCATGACGTGAGACTATTTAAGTTTTCCGAACCATCAAGCCCTCTCTTCCCTTGGGGTCACCGGTCGATTTGTTTTTCTATTTCTTTTCTCGCGGTCTCCTTCCATAGTGTGGGACAACCGCGAAAGACCCGATGTTCCCGGAATTCATCTCCACTGACCACACCTCCCTCAAGATCTGCGGGGTGACGACCCGGCGAGATGCCAACCAGCTCGCTGAGCTGGGCGTTTCCGCGCTGGGTCTGAACTTCTGGCCCTCGTCGAAACGATACTGCACCCCCGAGAAGGCCAGCGTGATCGCCTCGCACATCGCCGGTCACATCATCCGGGTGGGAGTCTTCGTCAACAACTCCCGTCCCCTCGCCGCCGACCTGGTCGATGAATGCGTGATCGATGTGGTCCAACTTCACGGCGACGAGAACGAAGATGACATCGCCTACTTCCTGCGTCAAAACATCCCGGTGATCCGTGCCGTTCCTGCCAACGCCCTTCCCACCCACGCCCTTCCGGCCAAGAACTTCGCTCTCCTCATCGACACTCCGGCTGGCGGCGACTATGGCGGCACGGGCAAAACCTTCGACTGGTCGCTCGCCCGCGAGTTCGCCCTCGCCCATCCAAGCGTGCCCGTCATCTTGGCCGGCGGCATCCGCCCCGAAAACGCCCGCGATGCCATCGAAGCGCTGCAGCCGGCCCGCCCGGCCGCCCTCGACGTGGCCAGCGGAGCCGAACTCTCCCCAGGCCTGAAGGACTTCGACAAGGTGAAAGCCCTCATCGAGGCGGTCTCCTGAGTCACCCAAGAGGAAACCGGGGAAACAAATCTCCCATTGCGGCAGGGCCCGCGGGGCTTTAGCTTACCCACGTGAAAACCATCGTCTTTCTGCCTCTGCTGGCCTTTCTGGCAGTGAGTTGCACCAGCAACACCCCGCAAACTCGCATCGAGAAAAATCCCAAGATTTATCGTTCCCTCAGCGAAGCGGAGAAGGCTCTGGTCGAAGTCGGAAAAATCCAGAATGGCATGACTCCCCCCGCCGTCTTTCTGGCCTGGGGGCCACCGGACGGTCGATCTGAGGGAGAATCGAACGGAAAACGATACGAACATTGGCTTTACCGCAGCCTCTCTCCGGTGGTGGTGCAGTCGGCCTGGGGCGGTTGGGGACCCGGATGGGCTTGGGGACCCGGATGCGGATGGTATCGGGGAGGCATCGCCGGGCCCGGATGGGGACCTTGGGGATGGAACAACGGGGTGGCCACCGATATTGCCTACATCCCAAGAACCTCCTCTTGGGTGAAATTCGTGAACAACCGGGTCGAGAGCTGGCAGTTGGGCGAGGATCCCCGCTGATCCCTCACCATTCTCCCCGCTGCTCTTTGTCGAGCTCAATGCGATCCTCGCGATTGCGAGCCCTCACCCGTTGGTTACGCTTGCCCCAGCGCTCAACCGTCATTTGCCGTTTTTTGCGGCGACGATTCAACTCCTCGATTTCCTCGTCGAGCCGGAGAAATCCCTCGTATCGCCGGGCATCGAGTTCTCCCGCCTTCACTGCCGCCTCAATGGCACAACCTTTGTCGCCATGATGCCTGCAGTCGCGGAAGCGGCATTGTCCGGCCAGGGCTTCGATGTCCGCAAAACTTTCGCGCAGGGTGTCCTCGTCAGTCCACATCTGGACCTCACGAATACCGGGGTTGTCGACCAACATCCCTCCGTCCTCGAGCACAACCAACTCCCTCGCCACCGTGGTGTGACGCCCCTTTCCAGTGACCTCATTGACCTCCCCGGTCCAGAGCCAGTCCTCTCCCAGCAACTGATTCACGAGAGTGGATTTGCCCACCCCGCTCGAGCCCACCATGGTCAGGGTCACCCCTTTTTCGAGGTAGGATTTGAGGACCTCCAATCCTTCCTGGCGAAGAGCGCTGGTGACATAGACCGCCGACCCAAGCGAAAGTTTCTCGATTTCCGTTCGGGCCCTCTCATTTGTTGCGGCATCGAAAAGGTCCGACTTGTTGACCAAGACCACGCCCCGGGCTCCGCTTTTTTGAACGATGGTGAAATATCGTTCCATGCGGCGGAGGTTGAAATCCGGTCCGGCATCGGTGACCACCACCACGACATCAACATTGGCTGCCATGACCTGTTCCTCGCTGCTCTTACCCGGAGCCTTGCGAGAAAAGCAGGTTCGACGGGGGAGGCGGGCCCGGATGACGTGCTCGTCCCTTTCTCCGGATCCCAACTCGATCGCGACCCAGTCCCCCACTGCCGGCAGGTCGGCGTCGCAGGCCGCATCGTGCCAGACCTTGCCACCCACCACACAATCGATTTCATCGCCGCCTTCCAACAGGGCCGAAAAATTGATCTTGGTCTCCCGAATCAGGCGGCCCGGGATCCAACCGGGTTTGACCACCGCCTCGAAGGCCTTGGCAAAGCTCTCGTCCCATCCTAGTTCGCACAGCGTCATCCCCTGACAGTTGAAACCGGATTGGCTTCGGGAGAAAGTTTCATTTTCCTGCCTCCCGATTCACTGTTATCTCTCGGGTGTGGGATACAACGACCGAGACTACATGCAGCCCGGGTATGGTGGGCGACCGCCCGGCATGCCCGGCCCCTTCGAGGGCGCTCCGGTGACGAAGTGGCTCCTCATCATCAACGTCGGCATCCTCGTCCTGCAGATCCTCCTCACCAATCCCGGCCAGATCCCCTTCCTGCGGGATGAAGGGGCCTTCAGCATCCAAAAGGCACTCTACGATTTCCAAATCTGGCGCTTCCTGAGCTTCCAGTTCCTGCACGCCAACTTCGGCCACCTCTTTGCCAACTGCCTCGGGCTCTTTTTCTTCGGGCCACACATCGAACGCTGGATGACCAGCCGGGCCTACCTCACTTTCTACCTTCTCTGCGGGACGGCCGGGGCCCTCTTTTACACCCTCCTCTTTTTCCTCCCCGGCTTCCTTGAGGGGACCTACCCGGGCACCCGCATGGTCGGGGCCTCAGCCGGTCTCTTCGGTATCCTCGCCGCCTTCTACTTTGTCGCGCCCAATGCCCGGGTCCTGCTTTTCTTCGTCATTCCAATGCAAATGAGGACCCTTGCGGTGGTCTACTTCGGATTGGAAATGGCCGCAGTGCTCTTCAACTGGCACAACGCGGGGGGAAGCGCCGGGCACCTCGGCGGAGCCCTCTTCGGGTTGGCCGTGCTGAAGTCGCCCGCCCTCAAGAAATTCGTCATCCGCCTCTCCCAAATCGGGGACAAAAAAAACGGCCGCAGGCCCCGCTCCTCCCGCGATGCCACCATTGTCCGGGAAAAACGGCAGTCTCCGATCGAGCTCTCGAAGGAGATCGACCGCATCCTTGACAAGATCAGCGAGCACGGAATCCAGTCCCTGACCGCCAAGGAAAAGGAAACCCTCAACCGCGCCCGACGCCCATGATGACTGATGACGACATGAGGCACTGCCTCGAGAAGGACCGCCAGATCGAGCGGCTCCGCGCCATCATGCACCGGCTCCGCGCCCCCGGCGGCTGCCCTTGGGATGCCGAACAAACACACCATTCCCTCATTTCCAACCTGATCGAGGAAACCTACGAGACCGTCGCGGCGATCCGGGCCCAAGACGACGACAACCTCCGCGAAGAACTGGGTGACCTCCTCCTGCAAGTCGTCTTTCACGCCGAACTCGCTGAGGAAGGTGGACGCTTTGATCTCGATGACATCGCACGCGGGGTGAGCGACAAGCTGGTTCGACGCCACCCGCACGTTTACGCGACCTCAGATGCCTCGTCAACCGAGGCCGTCTTGGCCCAGTGGGAGGAGATCAAGCGCTCGGAAAAAGGCGATTCCGAAAAGCCCTACCTCCACGGTGTGGGGAAAAGCCTACCCGCCCTGCTGCGGGCCGCCAAGCTCCAGAAAAAAGCCTCCAAGGTGGGCTTTGACTGGCCCGATACCACCGGGATTGCGACCAAGATCGACGAGGAATGGGCCGAGGTCCGCGAGGAATTGGAGAAACATGTCGAGGGAGAACCAGCTTCTCCCGAGCTGGCAGCCGAGATCGGCGACCTCCTCTTTATCGTCACCAACCTCGCCCGCAAGCTCAAGATCGACCCCGAGGTTGCCCTCGAAGGAACCAATGGAAAATTTCTGGATCGCTTCGAACAGGTCGAAAAAGGCTTGAAGGCCCAAAACGTGAGCCTGGAAGACGCCACCCTCGACCAGATGAACGAGATCTGGAACAAGGCCAAGTAGTGCCCCTTACAAAAGAGCGCCCACCTTACCATGGGCTGCCATGGGGCGGCGGTGGTAGGAACAAGTCATGAGAAAACAATTTCCCGTTCCCAAGGGGCTCCGCACGCCGTCGTTTGCGAGCCGCTACGCCAAGCTGCGCAAACTGCGGAAGCTGGCCAACCGGAAGGACGGCGAGCAGCAGGAATCCAAGCTCATCCCGTCCGGAGTGGCCGTACCTCTGCCGGACCGCAACGAGGCCGTGAAGCGAGGGCAGCTCCCGTTGGGACGCGCCTTCGCCGTCGGTTTCCTCCTCCTGCTGGCCTTTTTTTACTGGCTCAGCCTGGGGTAGCACCCAGGACCCTACGAGAGCTCGCGGATCTCGACGTTACGCCAGATGATTTCGGCCCCGTGGGTTTGCAGCTGGATCGGGCCGGTCTCGGGAAGCGGACCTCCCTTGTTGAAGTAGTTCTGCAGGGGAGCCTCGTCGACTACGGTTTTCCCGTTGAGGATCACCGTAACCTTGTCGCCCACCATCCGGATGAACATCTTGTTCCATTCGCCCAGCGGGCTATCCGCGACCATCAGGGGATCGCGGCCCTTGCTTCCCTTGGGATTGTTCCAGAGGCCACCGGAACCCATCTTGCAGTCAGGATGACTCCCCTTCGGATCCCAAATCTGAACCTGGGGAATGCCTCGCAGGTAGATCCCGCTGTCGGCCCCTTTCCCGTGTTTGTATTCCACCCGGAATTCAAAATCGCGATAGTTTTTTTCGGTCGTGAGGTAGAGCCCCTTCCCATCGCTCACCAAAGCCTCGTCAACGACCTTCCAGTGCTTCTTGATGTCCTCCATGCTCTTCGCCTTTTTGGCAGCGAGGTCTTTTTCGGAGAGAGCCATCCATTTCGCAGGATCCTCGGTTCCACAACCCCACCAACCAGCGAAATCCTTTCCATTGAACAAAGGGGTAAACTCCGCATCTTGGGCCAGGCCCGCTGATGCCATCATCAAGGCAAGTGCTGCAACTTTCATCATCACGAAAGGAATACGCCGCTTGCGCGCCGGTTTTGCAATCGGAAAGCGCCAGATCCTCATTGTCCGGCCCCAGTCGAGAAGCGGAAGTATCGTTCCCCCAGCCCGAGCGGGACCGCAAAGGTTAACCGGTCGACCGCCACCAAACCCTCAATTCGACGTTCGCTTCCCAAAAAGATTGCGCTCACTTCGGGCTGCCACTGCGACAAATCACTGGCAGACTCGAGCACCGCTGCCACCCCGGCCCCGGCCCGCACAGTCACGGTGCCGATGA
>JALQTQ010000176.1:7106-7362 GCA_023263995.1 Akkermansiaceae bacterium
AACCCACCCGCACGGTCGACCTCGAAATCCGGGGCCAATTCATCCCGAATGAGAGGGCTACCACCCAGGAGAAATTCCTCCTGCACGGTCCATCCGTCCCCGTCGGGGTCTTCGTCGTCGCCCGGATTGCCAAAGACGGCCTTCCAAGACTGGTAATCATCCTCCAGATCCCCAGCGCCTCCCGGGCTTCCGCCCGCCCGCACGCTCGCCCGCCAGTTGACGGCCAAAGTGTGATCGGGATTGCTCCGCGGCGCCA
>JALQTQ010000177.1 GCA_023263995.1 Akkermansiaceae bacterium
AAAGTCGATCTGGCCCGCTCCAGTGAAAACATCCGCTCAAATCATCGCACACCCAAGCCGACTTGATCGTCAAAATCAGAAATTCGCTCGATTCCAGTCCGACAAACTCCTAGCCGACCGCATTTCCGAGATCCCCGAGGAGGTGATGCCGCAGGAAATCCCCTCGACCCCGACCCGATCCACCCGAGCCGATGGCTTGATCGACCGCCGGGGACCCGCCGTCCGATGATCCCGAACGATCAAAAAAAATATGAAATCCACAAATCCAAATCTTTTCGGAAAACTCGACGATGCCCGACGCCAAAGGCTTCTCGAACTCGACCAGCTTTTCAGATCGAACACCGAGGAACGCTTGACCCTGCGATGGCCTGACGAGTTTCAGACGCGAACCGCTTTGAACGATTTCAGCCTCGAAGGACCCGCGACCCTCAACTTGTTCAGCTCGCAACTCCGCGATTTCTCCCGCATCATGCGGATGGGAGCAACGTCGATTTCACACCCGCGATTTGAGACCGTCACCGCGCCGATTGTGGACCGCTCTTTAAAGGCTGGATGGGGCGACTCAACCGACCTCGACAACGTGCCGCTTTCGGTGGCCGATGCCGAACCGCGCCGGGTGAGTTGCTTCATCACTCTTAGCGATCAGCTCCGCCTTCAAAATCCGTTACTTGCCGGGCGATTCATCGAGGCGCAGCTATTGTCCGCGATTAGTTCAGCGATTGACGACGCCGTGGTGAACGGCTCAGGCTCGAACGGCGAGCCGCTTGGAATTCTCGCCGACGCAACCTTGCCGAAGCACGAGCGGGCGTCCGCTGGCGTGAATGCCGAGGCCGACCTCGTGGCGATGGAAAAGGCAATCGCTGATTCTCACGGGGAGCATGACCCCGAGGACTTCTTGTGGATCCTGGCGTCCGACACCCGCGCCGCTCTCCGGCAGCTTGGCGGAACCTCCGACCCGATTTTCCGAGCTACAGGCAACGGACCACTGGGCTACCGTGCGGCCGTCCTCCCGACCGCGCCGAACGGGACCGCGATTCTATGTCAGGCCTCCCAGCTTGGGGTTTTCGACTGGCAGCGACTAGAAATTGAAAACCTCCACGACGTCCAGCAAGCAAAGGCGGGATTCCGAACGATGTTCGCCACCGCGTGGATTGATTTTTGCGTTCTCGACAGCAATAGCATTGTTGTCGCCGTCAACTCGTAAAACCCCAGACAATGAGACTCGACAGCAAAGACTTCAGTTTTCAAGCGCAGGCCGAAGCCCGAAAACGTCGGCAACTCGAAGTGCCGCCGCTCCGAAGGAAAAAGCCCTCGTGGAAGATCACCGAGAGCGACAAGCAAAAACCCGAGCCGTGGCTCGTGGAGTTTGATTCCGCCGGACGGATTTGCCGGATGACGGAAACGACCCCGCCGACGATCCCGAGCAACGCCCCGAACTACCCTTCTGCCCGGAGTCGATTTGAAATCCTACTGACCGAGGCCTGCCTCGTAGGGGGGCACCATGTCGAACCCGGGTGCCTGATTGAATGCTTCAGCCACTCAGCCGGGGGACTGTTTGCCCGAGGGAAGATCCAAGCCGAGACCAAAAACGCTTTTTGATAGGGTGCCCTTCTCCGCGCATTGTGGGAGCTTTGCGCGGGGAGAGAAGACATGATGGTGCCGCCTGTCCTGCGATTGTGGGGCAGGCGGTTTCGTTTACCGGGGAGGCCATCGAGGCCGACCTCGACCGGGGAGAAGGCAGGCAAAGGCCCGAGGTGAAGGCCGGGAGGATGAGCGGGAAGAATCAAGCCGTGAACCGTTGCGAACTCGGTCTAAGTTTTGGTCTTATTTTCCACCTCCTAGGGCTGGAACCCTTGTAAAATAAGGTGGCGGACCGGGAGGGATTCGAACCCTCGATACCGTTTCCGGTATACTCCCTTAGCAGGGGAGCGCTTTCGACCACTCAGCCACCGGTCCTGGTGCGCCTTGGTCTGGCGGGGCGGATATGAACACCTGAGCCATCCTTCGTCAATGGTAAGAGCACCAGACGACTCACTTTTTTCCGGGAAAAAAAAACAGCTTCCATGGGAAGCTGCTTTTGGAGATCAGATCGGTTTTCGGGACTCTAGTTCGAGCGCACCTTGGCCAGAATCACCTGATCGCCAGGGCGAAGAACCGCACCGGCCCGCAGACTTCCCGGCTCGACATCGCCAACGGCGGAGTTGGCCTCGAGCTTGGTGATTCCCAAGCGTGCAATGAGACGTCCCTCACGAAGGACGAGGAGCTTGGAGTCGCCGGTGAGGCCAGACTTTTCGCCGGCACCGATGATCGCAAAGTTGTAATCATTATCCACAGCCGTGAGAGTGGCTTGAAAGATGTTTCCGGAGACCCGCTTGATGCTCTCGGCAACCTTGTCGTTGACGCGGGAGATCTCGGAAAGGTTCTTGGCGACGTCAGCTTCCAACCCAGCCTTGATGACCTCAGAGTCTTCCCGCTCGGCGTCGAGGCGCTTTACGGTAGCTTCGAGTTCCTTCACCTTGTCCGGCACCTCTTCCAGGTTGATCCCCGGGAACTTGGCCCGGATTGCCGCGATGGTGTCGTCGATTTTCTTCTTCTCGGCAAGTTGAACCTCGAGGTTCCCCTTGATGTCGTCCAAGGTATTGTTGAACTCGCGAGCCTTCGCTTGGGCAGCTTCCAATCCCGCTTTTGCCTCGGACTCCTCATCGAGAGCGAGCTTCTTGGCGGCTTCGTTCTGACGCTTGGTTTCCTCCTCCTTATTGATGCTGGCACTCAGGTTTTTGTTGCGCTGGATCAGATCGTCTCGATCTGTGATCTGCTGTTCGAAGTTCTTCTTGGCGCTCCAACCGAAGAATCCGGAGGTTCCAATGGCCACAACGGCGAGGACGTAAAAGAGTGATTTCATGGACTGGGTAGATCGTAAATTAAAATGTTTAGGCGAGGGTCAGACTTAGTTGGCGGCGGCCTGTTGAGAACCTTCGAGAGGCACCACGGAGTCGCCGACCGCGATTTCCTCGCCCTCCTTGACGGTGCTGTGGAGGATGTCGGCGGTCGCGGAATTAGCAGAGACTGCGGTCACGCTGAGTTCCCCAATTTTTTCACCCCCGCGAATCACAGCGATCTTCGAACCTCCCACGACTCCTCCCTTGATGCCTTCGGAGAGCATAACGAAACCAAGACGGCGGTCGATGCGGTCGATCTTGGCCGACATGGTCGGAAGGGAACGCCCCGAAGTGATGTCGCTCAGCTTACTCTTGGAAGCGGCGAGAGATTCAGAAGTCCGTTTCTTTTCGCCTTCCAGTTGGCCGATGCTTTCTTTGAGGGAGGAAACTTCCTCCTCGAGATCGGCGATTTCTCCGTTGAGGCGTTCAATCTTAGGAGCGAGGTCAGCAATCGGACCAAGTTCCTTGAGAGTGTCATTGGCGTCAGCGACTTCGGCCTTCAGCTGATCCAACTCGCGCTCCTTCTCGGTGATCATTGTCTGGAGCCCCTCGTTTTCCTGATTTTGACTGTCGAGCTTGCCTTGAAACTCGTCCCGCGAGGTGTTGGCGGCCACGGTGTCGGCCACGAGCTGCTTGTTATCGGCAACGAGCCCGTCGAAGGTTTTGGTGTTGACATCAAACTTGCCCTGCTCGGCCTCAGTGACCTTGACCTGTTTCTCAAATTCCTCCTTGTTCTTGAAAGCTACGAATGCGGTGAAGGCCAGAACCAAGGCCGCAAGAATCCCAAATGTATTCGCCATGTGTTTGTGTCGTTAGGTGTTGTTTGAAGCAAACTAGCGATTCCTCCTCCCATTGGGCAATGAGAAAATTCAGGTCTTACCGAATTTCCCTCCCTACCCCACCCGACTGATCGCTTGCATCTTCCACGGAAGCAGACAGGTTCCCGGCGTGTCGAGCGTCCTTCGTGTCATCGGATATCTGAAGCGCTACCCTTGGCTGGGGAGCGCGCAATTCCTCTGTGCCGCCATCATGGCCGGTTCCGTCATCGTTTTCCCCCTGATCACCAAGCATGTCCTCAACGAGGTCATTCCAAACAGGCAATTCGAGGTATTTGTCCCCTGGGTGCTTTTTGCCCTGCTGGCCTTTTTCATCACCAACGCCCTCAACACAGCGCGGATCATTCTGAACAACCATTTCGAGCAGAGTGTGATTTTCGATATCCGGTCCGATCTCTACCAAAAGATACAGCGCCTTCCCTTGAGGTGGTTCGATACCCGGCGCACCGGTGATGTCATGACGCGAGTGGTGGAGGATGTCACCTCGATGGAGCGGGTGCTCATCGATGGCATCGAACTCGGCCTGATCTCGGTCATCCAGATTGTGGCGGTGGGCATCACGATGTTCGTCATCAATCCGACCGTTGCGGCGTGGGCGACCCTGCCGATCCCCTTCTTGGCGCTGGGGGCCTGGATCTACACCCGCAATGCCAAGCAACGATACAAGGCGCAAAGGGACGCCGCTTCCGATCTCAACTCCATCCTCCACGACAACATCGCCGGGATCCGCCAAATCAAGGCGTATGCCGCCGAGAAGGACGAACACGTCAACTTCAACGAGCATTCCTCGATCCTGAAGCGCACCACCCTGCGTATCATGAAATGGTGGGCATTCTACAATCCCAGCATGTCCTTCCTCAACAATGTCGGTTACGTTCTCGTCCTCGGCTTCGGCGGCTATGTCGTAATGGTCGGAAATGGACTGGACGGTGAGATGAAACTGGGTGACCTCACCTCTTTTTTCCTACTTTTATCGCTCTTCTACGAACCGGTCACCAAACTCCACCAACTCAACCAGATGGCTCTGTCCTCGCGTGCAGCGGCCGACCGGGTCTTCGAGATCTTAGATTCCGAGGACGAACCCGACGCCACCGGCGGGAAGGAGCTCCCCCGTCCGGTGAAGGGTGAGGTCGTTTTTGAGGAAGTGAGTTTTTCCTACGAGGAGGACCAACCGATCCTGCAGCGAATTTCCCTCGCGGCCCGGCCCGGCCAGACCATCGCCCTCGCCGGTTCCACCGGGGCCGGCAAGTCCACTATCGTCAACCTTCTCTGCCGCTTTTACGAATACGATGAGGGCTCAATCCTGATCGACGGCCACGAACTCAACACCCTGGCCAAGGACTCCCTCCGCGACGCCATTGGATACGTCACCCAGGAAGCCTTCCTCTTCAACGGCAGCGTGCGGGAAAACTTGGCTTTGGCTCGTCGCGACGCCACCGACGAGCAACTCTGGACCGCCCTCGAGGCCGCCCGGGCCGCCGACTTCGTGCGCGCCCTGCCGGACCAGCTCGACACCAACGTGGGCGAACGCGGGGTGAAACTCTCGGGCGGTGAAAAACAACGCCTCTCGATCGCCCGCGCCCTTCTCAAAGACCCGCCCCTCCTCCTCCTCGACGAGGCGACCGCCTCGGTCGACAACCAAACTGAACTCCTCATTCAGCAGGCCCTCGATGAATTGATGAAGAACCGCACCTCCATCGTCATCGCCCACCGCCTCTCCACCATCCAGAACGCCGACCGCATCTACGTCCTCGAACACGGTCGGGTGATCGAGGAAGGTGAATACGAGGAATTATTGGCGAAAAACGGAAAATTTGCGGAACTAGCCAACAGCATCAGATAAGCAGGAGGATTTCACGATCTGCACGGACAGACCGTGATGTTTTGCATTTTCCGGGAATTCGGGCGATTCGCCGCGTTTTTGGTGATCCATCGACACCCGTCATCTTGCCAAAATTCCCTCAAGACACTTCGGTGTCGCCGGCTTTCCCTCTCTCGGGAAAAAGGCCGGGTTTGTGCGAAGCGGCATCGGATTGGTCTCCGGAGCCGCTTTTTTTTCTTTCGCCCGCCCGACTCCTTCCTGAGAGTGGCTTCGTTTCATGATTGCCCGCGCCTTCGCCCTGACTCTTGCCCTTTCCCTGATCGCGGCCGCCGAGGTCGACTTCAACCGCGACATCCGGCCTATCCTGTCCGACAAGTGCTTTCACTGTCACGGTCCTGACGAAAAGCACCGGGAGGCTGAGCTGCGACTCGACACCTTTGAGGGGGCGACCGAAGGCGGGGAATTCGCCATCCCGGTTGTGCCCGGCAAGCCGGACGAGTCGGAGATCATTGCCCGTATTCTCCACTCTGACCCGGACGAGATCATGCCTCCGCCGGAAACGCACAAGAAGGTGACCGAAGCGGAATTAGCCTTGCTCCGCCAATGGATCGCTGCGGGAGCGAAATACGATGACCCATGGACCTACAAGCCCCCGGTGAAACATCCCGATCCGGAAGTCGTCACCCGGGACTGGCCCACGAATTACCTTGATCGCTTCATTTTGGCCCGTCTTGAGGAGGAAAAAATCCCACCCTCGCCCGATGCCCCGCCGATCACCCTGCTGCGCCGCCTTCACTTCGACCTCACTGGTCTGCCACCCACGCCTGAGGATTCTCAGCGTTTCCTCGCAGCCCACGCCCGCAATCCCCATCTGGCGGTCACCGAGGAAGCGGACCGTCTTCTCGCCTCTCCCCATTTCGGGGAGCGTCTGGCTATTTACTGGCTCGATCTCGTCCGCTATGCCGACACCGTGGGCTATCATGGCGACCAGCCCCACAACATTTCCCCTTACCGCGATTACGTCATCACAGCCTTCAATCGGAACCTTCCCTTCGATCAATTCACCCGCGAGCAACTGGCGGGAGACCTCCTTCCCGATCCGACGCGGGACCAGTTGGTGGCCACCGGATACAACCGCCTCCTCCAGACCACCCACGAAGGTGGGCTGCAACCGGCCGAATACCGCGCCATCTATCAGGCCGACCGCGTCCGCAACGTCTCGGGTGTCTGGATGGGAGCGACGGTGGGGTGTGCCCAGTGCCACGATCACAAATATGATCCCTACACCTTGGAGGACTTCCACACTCTCGGGGCCTTCTTTGCGGACATTGATGACGAAGCGCATTTCAAAAATGGCACCAATGCGCTGCCGACCCGACGGGAGCCCGAGATCACGGTTTATTCGGACGAACAGCAGGCCGAACTCGACATCCTCGACCGGAAGATCGCGGACCTTCCGAAAGACCGAGCCGAGGAGCGCAAAACGCTGGAGGCCCGTCGCAAGCAGGTCGCAGCGGCCGGACGACCCACCATGATCACCCAGGCCCTCGCCGAGCCCCGAGTCTGCCGGGTCTTGCCCCGGGGCAACTGGCTCGACGAATCCGGCAAGGTGGTGCAACCGGCGGTGCCTCATTTTCTTCCTCAAA
>JALQTQ010000178.1 GCA_023263995.1 Akkermansiaceae bacterium
AGGGCGCCCCTCGTTCAGCATCTTGATTGGCGATCACTACCTCAACGTGGAAGCCGCGAGTCCCCTTCTCAAGACCGACACCTGGCATCACCTCGCCGGGGTTTACGACGGCAAGCAGGCCCGACTCTACCTCGACGGCAAGCTCGTCGGATCAGCCGACCGCGAGGGACCGCTGAAGGACAACAAACTTCCCCTCGTGATCGGGGGCGATGTCGATGGTCGGGGACAGGCCATGTCCCACTTCTGCGGCCTCATCGATTCGGTCCGCCTCACTCCGCGTGCCCTCTACCGCGGCGAAGCGATCGAAGGCGTCGAAAATACCGACGAGGCCGTCATCGACCTCCACCTTGATGAACACATTGGCCCGTGGCATCCAGATGCCTCGGCCTCGAAAGCCCACGCCATGGGCACTGGCGGAGTGGTCATTGAATCCCTCGAGTGATGTTGGAAATCTCCCTGCTCATCCAGCTCGCTGCCTGCGCCGCCATGACGGGTATCATCTGGATGGTGCAGGTGGTGGTCTACCCTCTCTTTTCCCATCTGGAGGAACCTGCTTTCCACGATTATCACAATCGCTACACGCGACAGGTGACTTGGGTCATTGCACCCCTGATGTTTTTGGAAGCAACAAGCTGCGCTGCCTGTCTTTTCCTCGGGAGTTGGTCCGGTTTCCTCGTCCCCACCCTACTTCTCGGGCTGATCTGGGCCTCCACCGCCTTGATTCAAGTCCCCCAACACCAAAACCTGACTCCAGCCAAAGTCCCTGCCCTCGTTCGCTCCAACTGGATCCGCACGGTGGCCTGGACGGCCCGAGCCGGGTTTCTCTTTTCCTATTCCCTCCGTTTTCTTTCCGACGCCGGATGACTCTCGAAACCGAAAAGCCCGCTTGCCTCTCTCCGTCATTTTGGCAAAGCTATCCAAAGGACAACTCAGAAACACAATCGACCAATGAAATTGCTCAAACTCTCTCTTCTTCCGCTTCTGGCCACCTCGATGTCAGATGCTGAACTCAAGCTGGCCCAGGTCTTTAGCGACCACATGGTCCTGCAACAAAACGCTCCCATCCGCGTGTGGGGGTGGGCCGATCCCGGCGCCAGCGTGCAGGTTAACCTGACCGACTTGAAACGAGCCGCCGCCACCAAGACCAAAGCCGGCCCCGACGGGAAATGGATGGTCAACTTGGCTCCCCAAAACTACCAGGGCAAAACCTGGACCCTCTCGGTCGTCAGCGGCGAGGAGAAAGTGGCTTTGAAGGACCTCCTCCTCGGCGAGGTCTGGATTTGCTCCGGTCAATCCAACATGGAATGGAGCGTGCAGGGATCGGCCAAGGCCCAGGAAGAAATTGCCGCCGCCACTCACCCACAAATCCGAATGTTCAATGTGCCCAAGCACATCAAGCAGAACGAGCCGCAGGAAGACGCCCAGGAGGCGGACTGGCAGGTCTGCTCACCGCAGACCATCGCGGGCTTCAGCGCGGTGGGCTATTACTTCGGTCGCGCCTTGAATCAGGAACTCAAGGTGCCCATCGGGCTCGTCGGCGCAAACTGGGGCGGCACCCGCATCGAACCCTGGACGCCACCCGTCGGTTTCCAAGCGGTTCCCGAACTCAAGGACTACGTTGAAGCCCTCGAGCAAAAAAACTACAAAGGCGGTGCCACCCAGATTTACAACGGCATGGTGGCCGGTCTCACCCCACTCAGTGTTCGAGGTGCGATCTGGTATCAGGGCGAGTCCAATGCCGGCGATGGCCTCCGCTACGAGTATCTCAAGCACGCCCTCGTCAAGGGCTGGCGCTCGGTCTTCCAAAACGAAGACCTTTCCTTTTACTGGGTCCAATTGGCCGATTTCGGACGCGGCCACACCGGCAAGCCGGAAGGTGGTGGCTGGGGACCCGTCCGCGAAGGACAGCGTCGCGCCCTCGCCCTCGAAAAAACCGGAATGGCCGTCATCATGGACATCGGCGACGTCAGCGACATTCACCCCCGCAACAAGCAGGACGTCGGTGCCCGCCTCGCCCGCCTCGCTCTCAACCAAGACTACGGCAAGGACCTCGTTCCGGCAGGCCCCCTCTACAAGTCCCATCAGATCGACGGCAGCAAGGTGATCGTCAGCTTCGACCACGTCGGGAGTGGCCTCGCCACTGGAAGCAAGGGCGGCGGGCATCGCATGGATCCGGTGAAATTCTCCGACAGCAAGGAGGTCCTCGCCTTCTCGCTCCGCGATGACAAAGGTCAATGGCACTTCGCCAAGGCCGTGATCGATGGCGACACCGTGGTGGTTTCCACTGACGCCGTGGCCAAGCCAACGGCTGTCCGATACGCTTACGACTCCGACCCCGATGTCAACTTCTACAACAAGGAAGGCCTCCCCGCCTCACCGTTCTCGACGGCGGACTGAAGCACTCATCAGACACTCACCTCACACTTCATCCCTTCCCGCACCAATCCGGCCTTGCCATGATGCCTCCGCACCTTCCCCGCCGTCGTTTCCTTCAGGGTTCCGCCCTCACCGCCGCATCCTTGCTCAACCAGGGGGCCGTCGCGGCGCAAGAGAAGACTTCGGGGCCGTCACTTGAAGGCCGGATCTTCAAGTCCCTGAAGGGCGGCCGCAAACAGGGCGAAACGCCCCTCGCCTTCTTCGAACGTCTCAAGTCGCTCGGCTTCGATGGGGTGGAGAGCGGAAACCCGGCCGAAGCCGACGCCTACTTTGAGGCTTCCGAAAAGACCGGGGTGATGTTCCATGGTCTCGTCTGCGGATGGCACTGGGGCACCCGCCTCAGCAGCCCGGACGAAACGACCCGCGCCAAGGGCCTGGCCCTGCTCGAAAGGGACCTCAAGTCGGTCCATCGACTCGGTGGCTCCTCCGTCCTCCTCGTCCCCGGGAAGGTCTCGGGAAGCAATGAAACACACGACGACGTCTGGCATCGCTCGCTGGCGGAAGTCCGAAAAGTCCTCCCCCTCGCCAGCCGCCTCGGCGTGCGCATCCTCATCGAGACGGTTTGGAACGGCTTTTGCGAAACCCCGGAAAAACTGCGCGACTACCTCGACGCCTTCGCCAGCCCTTGGGTCGGCGCCTATTTCGACATCGGCAACATGCAGAAATTCGCCCCGGCCGAGGAATGGATCCGCACCCTCGGCCACCGCACTGTTAAGCTCGACGTCAAGGACTGGGGGAAGAAGAACGGCTTCTGCCGCCTCGGCGAAGGCGACGTCGACTGGGACAAGGTCCGCACCGCCCTGCAGGAAACCGGCTTCTCCGGTTGGGCCACCCGCGAAGGAAGCGACCAGAGCCTCGAAGACACCTCGGCCCTCATCGATCAGCTCCTGATCGGCCGGAAAAGATAAGCTCGACCCAGCCCCGGGCTCCTTCTTCCCGAGGAAGAAACTCGACGTCCGAGATGGGGAATGCCACCTTCTCCGAACGATGCAATCGGCGGCCCGAATTCTCTTCTTCTTCCTTCTTGGCGCATTCTCATTGGCGGCGGATTCGCCGTCGCACTCTCAGCGCCCCAACATCGTTTGGGTCTTCATCGAGGACATGAACGATTGGTATGGATGCTACGGCGACCCCACTGTCCCAACCCCCAACATCGACGCGCTTGCCAAACGGGGTGTCCGTTTCGACCGGGCCTACATGCCGGCCGGGGTCTGCTCGGCTTGCCGCTCGGCCATTGCCACCGGGGCCATGCAAACCTCACTGGGCATTCACAACCATCGATCATCCCGGAAACGTGTTCCTGAAGAGGTCATTCATTTACCCGAAGGAGTGAAGACCATTTACCAATTGATGAGGGAAGCGGGTTATTTCGTGACCAGCAGCAAGGGTAAAAACGACTTCAACTTTCTCTTCTCCAATGACGAGCTTTACGACCAGCTCGCTGGCAACATGGGCTGGTCTCCGCAACACTGGCAGGGGCGGCAGAAAGACCAGCCCTTTTTCGCCCAAATCCAACTCAAAGGGGGAAAAAACTCGGGAAAAGGCGTTCCCAAAACCGACCCCGCCAAGGTTCAGGTTCCCCCTTACTACCCGGATCATCCGGTGATCCGGCAGGCCATCGCCCACCACTACGACACCATTCGCCAGACCGACCAAGAGCTGAATAAGATCATGACGGCACTCTCGGAAGACCAGTTGCTCGAAAACACCGTCGTCTTTTTCTGGACCGACCACGGCATGGCTCTTCACCGCCACAAGCAATGGCTCTACGAAGGTGGGATCCGCGTGCCCCTGATCGTTGCCGGACCAGGCCTCGAGGCCGGCAGCACCCGGGACGACCTCGTTAGCGGAATCGACATTTCCGCGACCACCCTGGCCTTGGCCGGAGTCGACCCCAAAAAATTCCCTTGGCTCGAGGGGCGCGACTTTTTTGCCCCCGATCATCAAAAGCGCGACTTCGTCATTTCGGCACGTGATCGTTGCGACTACACCATCGATCGCGTGCGGGCAGTCACCACCAAACGATACAAATACCTGCGCAACTTCCTCACTGACCGCACCCTGATGCAGCCGCAATACCGGGACGGCCGCCCACACATGGAGATCACTCGCCAACTTTTCAAAGAGGGCAAACTCAACGAGGTGCAGGCCTTCAAATGGAACAAGCGCGTTCCCGAAGAACTTTACGACCTCGAAAACGACCCGCACGAAACGGTCAATCTCGTCAACGATCCCGCCCACGCCGAGGCCCTCGCCCAGCATCGCGAAATCCTCGCAAAGTGGACGAAGGACACCGATGACCAGGGGCAGTATCCCGAGAGCATCGATTCCTTGCGGGGCGTTCTCAAGCGCTGGAACAAGCAAGCCGTGAATCCGGAGTACGATCGCGTGCGCAAAGCGATTTCCGAAAGCAAGCCTTCCCGCTAGTCCTTCCCAGAAACAAATTGCCTTCTTGGCCTCCAAGGGCATTCTGTCCGCGGCCTGATGAGTGACTTCCTTGTGATCGGATCCGGCATTGCCGGACTCTCCTTTGCCCTCAAGGCAGCAAAACACGGCACCGTCACGGTCATCTCCAAAGGGAAACTTCTCGATTCCAACACCGCTTGGGCCCAAGGCGGGATCTCGGCAGTCCTGCCTCCTGGCCTGCGCGACCCCAACGATTCCTGCGAGAAACACATCGCCGACACCCTCGATGCCGGGGCCGGACTCTGCCACGAGCAGGCCGTTCGCACCATCGTATCCGAGGGCGCTGAAACGATCGAGGAGCTAGTGGCCTGGGGAACCGATTTCGACCGCGACGAGGACCACCCGGCTCTCTTTTCCCTCGGCAAGGAAGGTGGTCATTCCGAACGACGCATTCTTCACGCCAAGGACCCCACCGGACGGGAAATCGCAAGCTCCCTCGTGCAAACCGCCCGGGCTCACCCTGCGATCACCCTGCAGGAAGGGCACTATGCCATCGACCTCATCACCACCGGCAAACTCGGTGTGATCACCGACGACCGCGTCCTCGGGGCCTATGTCCTCGAGATCGCAACCGGCACGGTCAAGGTGATGGAATCTCCCCGGGTCATTCTCGCCACCGGCGGCTGCGGCAAGACTTACCTCTACACCACCAACCCGGACTCAGCCACCGGTGACGGTCTGGCGATGGCCTGGCGGGCCGGAGCCTCGGTGGCCAATATGGAATTCATCCAATTCCACCCAACCTGTTTCTACAACCCGGCTGCCACCGGACCCGAAGCCCGCTCGTTCCTCGTCTCGGAAGCAGTGCGCGGAGAAGGAGCGGTCCTCGTCAACGCCGCCGGACATCAATTCGCGAAAGAGCACGACCCGCGCGGCTCGCTCGCCCCCCGCGACATCGTGGCCCGGGCCATCGATACCGAAATCAAACGCACCGGCGCTCCCTGCGTCTTTCTCGACGTTTCCCCGCTCGGTGACACTTTCGCCGCCCGCTTTCCCTTCATCCACGAAACTCTCCGGTCCTTCGGGCACAACGCTCTCGAGAAACCCATCCCGGTCGTTCCCGCCGCCCACTACCAGTGCGGCGGCGTGGTCACCGACCTTCACGGCAAAACCTCGGTGCGCGGCCTCTACGCCATCGGCGAAGTCGCCTGCACCGGACTCCACGGAGCCAACCGCCTCGCTTCCAACAGCCTCCTGGAAGGCAACGTCCTCGCCCGACGCGCCCTCACCGAGATCATGCGCCTCTATCCTCCCGGAAAGGACATCCCTCCCGCCCCAGAGATCCCACCCTGGGAAAGCGGCGATGCCGCCCCACCCGACGAATTGGTCAACATCTACCACGCCTGGGACGAACTCCGCCGCACCATGCAAGACTACGTTTCCATCGTGCGCACCGACAACCGCCTCCGCCGCGCGGCCTACCGTCTCCGTAACCTGCGCCGCGAGGTGAAGGAGTTCTACTGGGGCCACACCCTCACCCCAGACATTCTCGAACTCCGCAACCTGGTCGCCACCGCCTCCCTGATTGTGGACTCGGCCCTCCTCCGCAAGGAATCCCGCGGCTCCCACCACACCCTCGATTACCCCCAAACCGAAGCCCGCTTCGATCAAGACACGGTTTTGCGAAAGTTTTAGCCTGAGCCAGCTTCCATGATGGAAAAGGACGACGAATGCGGCTATCGTCGTCCCTCAAGCTCAAAGCCCGCCAACCACCGCCAATCTCCACGATGTTAAGTCGCAGACATTTTATCAACGGAACCTCGGCCACCGCCATCACCAGCGCAACCCTGATGGCAAAAACCGATCAAACACACCCCCAGTCGAATCCCAGACCTGTGACATTCCCCCGATTCATCTCGACCTGGAAGTTTGGTCAAGCCGTCAACGAAGCGGCCTTGAAGACGGTGCAGCAAGGCGGCAGCATGCTCGATGCCATCGAAAAGGGCATCTGGGTGGCCGAGGCCGATGCCCAAAATGCCTCGGTCGGTCTCGGGGGAATTCCCGCAGCCAATGGTCGGGTGCAACTGGATGCCTGCCTCATGACCGGACCCAACCACAACGCGGGCGCGGTCGCGGGCATCGAGGACATCCTCCACCCGATCTCGGTGGCCCGGAAAGTGATGGAACAAACCATCCACGTCATGCTCGTCGGCGAAGGTGCCCGCCAGTTTGCCCTCGATCATGGATTTGAAAAAACGGATCTCCTCACCGACGAACAGAAGAAAAACTACGAGGAGTTCCTGAAGAAGCAGGCAGCCGGACGACAGGAG
>JALQTQ010000179.1 GCA_023263995.1 Akkermansiaceae bacterium
AACAAGGTCTTCCGGGCAAGATAAAACACCGCGTCATCATAAGCCACCCCCACCAAGGGCGGGTCGAGGAAGCTCTCGTGATTCGAGGCAATGAGGACCGGGCCTTCCTGCACCAACTTCTCCCGCCCCACCACCTGGTAACGGAAAAAGGCCTTGGCCGCCGCCCGGAACAGGGTGTGTCCGATCCAGTAAGTGGTCTTCATGATTTCATTCGTTCCATCCCAGCCGCACCAATGCCTCGCAGGCTTCCTCCACCGTCTCATCGATGGTGAGATCCGAGGAGTCAATCTCGACTGCGCCTTCAGCCACTTTGAGCGGCGAGGTCTTGCGCTGACTGTCCTGGGCATCGCGTTTGGCCACCGCATCGGCTTCGCCATCGCGAGCCCGCCGAGCCGCCCGGACGTCCTCGGACGCGCTGATGTAAAGTTTGAAGGGCGTCTCGGGAAAAACCACGGTGCCGATGTCCCGTCCTTCCATCACGACATCGTTATCCTCCAAGTAAGCACGCTGCATCGCCACCAGACATTCGCGCACTTCGGGAATCGAGGCCACCATCGAAACATGGTCATTGACTCCGGACGAGCGCACTTCGTTCTCCAGACGCCGCCCATTGATGGCGATGGTGGAAACCCCGTCCTCAACTCCGCCCACGATTTCCATCTCCGTAAGCGCCTCGACCACGGCAGCTCCATCCCCGGGGTCCACCCCGTCCTGCAAGATCTGCCAAGTCACCGCACGATACATCGCCCCGGAATTCACCATCACCAATCCCAGTCGCTCGGCCAGCCGACGGGCCACCGTGCTTTTGCCCGAAGCTGCGGGACCATCAATCGCAACCGCCCGGTGGTCTCTCTTCATGGTCCTACCATTGATTTGAGGTGATCCGCAAAGCCCGGGTAAGACGTCGCCACACAAGCAGTGTCGTGAACCACGGTCTTGCCCTCTCCGGCCAACAAACCGGCCACCGCGAAAGCCATCGCAATCCGGTGATCACCGTGACTCCTCATCTCGGCCCCGCGCAGTGAAGTGCCCCCGGTGATGACCATACCATCGTCAAATTCTTCCACCTCCCCACCCATCAAGCGGAGGTTCCGCACCGTGGTCTCAATCCGGTCCGTTTCCTTGACCCTCAACTCAGCGGCATTCCTGATCGCAGTCACCCCGTCGGCCAAGGCTCCCGCTACCGCCAAAATGGGCACCTCGTCGATCAGGTTGGGAACTTCCTCGGGCCGGATCACGGTCCCCGCAAGTTTCCCCCCCTCCACGACCAGTCGGCCACGCGGCTCCCCACCATCCTCGCCTTCGGGCTCGATGGTGATTCCCGCCCCCATCCGCCTCAGGACGTCGAGAAGCGCGGTGCGAGTCGGATTGAGACCGACGTTGGACAGGACCAGACGGGCTCCGGGCAGAGCCGCTGCGGCCACCACCCAAAAGGCCGCGCTGGAAAAGTCACCGGGCACGACCAGATCCCGGGCCCTCAGAATCTGCCGGCCTTCCATGGAAATTCGGTTTCCGTCCGTCATCACCCGCACGCCGAAGGCATTGAGGAGGCGCTCGGTGTGATCCCGATTGACCGCCGGCTGCACCACCGTCGTGGTTCCCGGCGCAAACAAACCCGCCAGCAAAATCGCGCTTTTGACCTGCGCGCTCGCCATCGGCATTTCATAAGTAATGGCCTGCAAGCTCCTTCCCCGAACCCGCAAAGGCGCGCATCCCGGCTTGACTCCTCTGGTCTCAATCAAGGCCCCCATTTTTTCCAGCGGCGTGATGATACGTCCCATCGGACGACCCGAAAGCGACTCGTCACCCACCAAAACACTCTCGAATGGTTGCCCTGCCAAGACCCCGGCCAAGAGACGCATCCCGGTTCCGGAATTTCCGCAATCGAGCTCGCCTTTCGGGGCCTGCAAGGCTCCGCCAGTGCCCTCGATCACGAGATCCACCGGTCGGTCAGCCGTCCCCTTCGCGACCTCAAATGCCACCCCCAACTGCCCCATTGCCCGCAGGGTGTTCACACAATCCTCACTCGGCAGGAAGTTGCTCACCCGACAAATCCCATCGGACAATCCTGCAAAAATGGCGGCCCGATGCGAGATGCTTTTGTCCCCCGGGACCGCCAATTCACCCTCTAGGGTGGTCACGGACGAAACTTCAAACGGTTGGCTCATCGGGTCTGTTTTGTTTCTCTTTGCACTCTTTGACTCGGGCAAGGTATCGCTCGAGCCCTTTCTGGTCTGATTCCGCGAGGTGTGCAAGCATCTCCCGCAGTTCCTTCGCAGCATCCTCGAGTGCTCCAGACAAGGCGTTGCGGTTCTCCATCATGATCTCGGCCCACATCGCCGGATCGCCCACAGCCACCCGGGTGGTGTCGCGAAATCCCCCCGCCGCCAACATTCCGTCGTCGGGAAATCGCAAACCCGCCGCCGCCGTGGCCACCGCCATGGCGTGAGGCAAATGGCTGATCCGGGCCACGGCACGGTCATGATCGGCGGCCGCCATCACCGTCACCCGACATCCTAAAAGACTCCAGAAATCCGCCAGCGCCGCGACCTCGTGCTCGCTTCGCCCGCCGTCATTGGTCAGGGCACACGCCGCCCCCTGAAACAAATCCTCTCGCGCGGCCTCAATCCCGGTTCGCTCAGAACCTGCCATGGGATGACTCCCCACAAAAGGAAGCCCGTGCCGGGTCGCGACCTCATGCGGTAAGGTCTTGACGCTCCCAACGTCGGTGACCAGAGCGCCGCTCTTCAGGCTGTCCTTCAAACGTGCCCCCAGCGCCTCCATCGCGCCCACCGGCACCGCCAAGACCACCAAATCAGCCCCATTCACAGCTTCTCCCAGGTCCGTGGTCGCTTCGAGCCCAAGCTGCCGCGCCGACCTGACCGGGTCTTCCCGGCGCCCCCACAAAATCACTCCGCACCCGGCCCCCCGGGCCGCCAACCCGAGCGATCCCCCCAACAAACCCGGGCCAAGAATGGCAATGCGCTGAAAACTCGACATTGGGATGAAAAGAGCCGGATTCCCTGGCGGAAATCCGGCCCCCAAAAAATCTTCCCCTCAGGGAACACGGAACTTGTGGGTTGGATCCCCGTCATTCGGATCCCGGATGAGGGTCCCACTGGGAATCCCCCGCACATCAACCGACCGATTGGTCCACGGGTTGTAAACAAAACCCGGCTTGCCGGGGATGGACATGGCGGTCCGATATTTGCTCTGCGGCTTGACGGGATCCCGGGTTCCAGGCTCAACCGGCGTGATTCGCTCGTTTTTCTCGGCCTCCAAGGCCTCCCGACGCTTCCGAGCCTCCTCGTTGGCCCGGATTCTCTCCTGCTTTTTGCGTTCCTCCTCTTGGACCTGCTCGGGAGTCTGCGGGACTTGCACCGGTTGCGCATCCGCCGTCACCGGCCCAGGGATAGGCGTAGGCTCAACTGGCGGCAACGGGGTGCAACTGATCCCCAGAAAACTCCCAAGGATAAAGCCAATCAAGCGCTTGAAGGAAAACATCGCTTTCAAAATCAAATGAGGTTGAAGATAATCCGCCGACGACCGACGGCTAGAGGACTCATTGCGGTCTTTGGCCGGATTGTCAAGCCACCACCTGACGCGAAATGCCCGTGAACTCTCCCAATTCAGGCCCCGAGGCTCCCTCCGCTCTGGTCCGGGCGATGATTGCAAACCCGGATCCAGACCGTTTCAACGAAATCGCCCTCACCCTCTTCGCCTTCCAGTTTTCCACCAACCAGCCTTATCGACAGTTCGCCCGATCCCTCGCTCGCACTCCCGATTCGGTGACCTGCTGGCAGGACGTTCCCGCCGTCCCCACCTCCGCCTTCAAACTTCCCCGCCTCCCCCTGACCTGCGGGGCACCGATCCGGACGACTTTCCTCACTTCGGGGACCACCAGCGAAACGAAGGGAGCCCACCACCTCCCCGACACTTCCGTCTACGATTTCTCCATCCGCCAAGCCTGGCCCTTCGCCGACCTCCTCCCCGCCCTTTTCCTGGCCCCTTCTCCAGCCGATGCACCCCATTCGTCGCTCAGCCACATGTTTGCCGTCCTGAACAACGGCGACTCCTCCCGCTTCGTCCTCCGCGACTCCCGATTTCACCTCGCCCCCCTCTTCGACCACCTCCGCACCGGCACCCCACTCTTCCTCATGGGCACCGCCCTGGCCTTTCTTCACCTGATGGAAACCCACGGACCCCTCCCCCTGCCCCCGGGCTCACGCCTCCTCGAAACCGGCGGATACAAGGGCACCTCCCGAACCCTCGCCAAGGCCGACCTCTACCAACAACTCGCGACCTTCTTCAACCTCCCGCCCGACCACCTCCACAACGAATACGGCATGACCGAGCTCTCAAGTCAGGCCTACGCCACCGGACCCGAAGGCACCCACCGCTTCCCCCCGTGGTGCCGCACCCTCGTTCTCGATCCCGAAACGCAGGAACCCGCCCCCGAAGGCCAAGCCGGCTACCTCGTCCTCCACGACCTCGCCAACCTCCACAGCGTGGCCGCCATTCAAACCCAAGACTTCGCCCTCGCCAACCCCGACGGCTCCTTCACCCTCCTCGGGCGCGACCCCAGCGCCCTGCCCCGCGGTTGCTCCCGCACCATCGATCACGCCCTGTCCCGATGACCCTCGACGCCCGCCTCGACCTTCTTCTCGACGCCGCCCCGCACTGGGAACGCTTCACCGGATCCTACTCCCACGAGCTCCTCGAGACAACCTTCCGCGACCAGGCCGCCGCCCCCACCGCCCGCCTCCCCGAAACCATCGTCCACATCGTGAGCGGCAACACCCCGCACGCCGCCTGCCAAACGCTCCTCAACGGCATCCTTCTCGGAGCCCGAAACCGCCTCAAGCTCCCAGCCGACGCCCTCCACGATTTCGAAGTCCCCCCGCCCCTCGCTCCCTTCGTCGAGTCCTCACGCACCCTGCCCGACCACTGGATCCCCGAAGCCGACGCCGTCGTCGTTTTCGGCTCGGACGAAACGATCCGTCACTTCCAGCAACTCTGCCCGCTCGAAACCCCCTTCGTGGGACACGGCCATCGTGTCGGCATCGCGGTTATCGACGACCCCTCGCCCGAAGCCGCCCGCCTCGCCGCCCGCGACATCGGCCTCTTCAACCAACAAGGCTGTCTCTCCCTCCAAACCCTCTTCCTGAAGAACCCCCGCGCCTTCGGACCCCTCCTCGCCGAAGCGATGGCCGATTACGAACAGGAAAACCCCCGCGGTCCCCTCACCGCGTCGGAAGCCGGTGCCATCACCAACCTGCGCCGCGAGACGCAATACCTCGCCGCCCAAGACCCCGAAAAACAAACCCTCTGGCAAAGCCTCGGCTCCACCGCCTGGACCATCATCCATCACCACGACCCCGGCCTCACCCTCTCCCCCGGCAACCGCACGGTCTTCCTCCGCCCACTCCTCTCAGATTTCAAATCTCGGATTTCAAATCTCAGATTTCTTTCCGGCATTGCCCTCCATCCCTATCGCGAAAACGCCGACCTTCCCTCACCCCGACTCTTCCCCCTCGGCCAGGCGCAATCGCCCCCCGCCCTCTGGCCCCACGACGGCCTCCTCCCCCTCGCCCCCCTCCTCACCCACCAACTCGCCCAAGGGTGAGCGCCTCCACTTTTTCCGCATATTCAAAGTCCAGCTCGGTCAGCCCACCCGCCGAGTGGGTGACAATCGACACCCGCACCTTGCGCCACCGGATGAGGAGATCCGGATGATGATTCATCTCCTCGGCCAACTCCCCGCACCGCTTGGCAAACTCCACCCCATCGAGGTAGGCTCCAAAGGAAAACACCTTCACCAACTCCCCGTTGACGATCTCCCACCCGCCCAACGACTCCAACAAATTCTCGCACTGCGTCTGATCAACTTTTTCGGACATCAACGGAAATTACCACAACTCCTGCCCATCTCGCAAGGTAGCCGGATGCTCATGCTGTTGGTCCACCCGCCCTGAAAAGTCTTGCCTCCGTCCACTCACAATTATTCGAACGCCCCACCGCTTCACCTGTCCCAGTCTCCCATGAGACTCAAACACGGCTTCCTCGCGATCGCCCTGACCGCCCTCGGCATCGGCATCCCCTACTACCTCGACTCCCAAATCCCCCGGGCCACTGCCATCGTTCAAGTCCACCGTTCAAGCATTCCCTTCACAGGCTTATATAGAAGCTACATGGAAAGCGAGTTTGATCTGATCCTATCAAAAGAAACCCTCACCCTCGCCGCCACCGCTCTTGATATCCCCGCTGATCGACAAGACGAAGCCCTGGGGCTCATGCAAAAAAACATCAAAGCCACCCCGATTCATGGAACCGACTTCATCGAGATCACTGCCAAATTCCCCGACCGGATCGAAGCCATCAACACCGCCAACGCTGTCGCACTATCCTACGCTCAGCGTCGTGCGGAAATGTACAAAGCCAGAGTCAAAAAGGCTCTCACCGCACTTGACGACGAACTCAAGGAACAAGAGGCCATCATCAAAAACTGTCGCGAAAAACTCATCTCCCGCACTGGGGACGATGTCATCCCTGATTTCGATGAACACCGAGTTTCCTCCACCCCCTCCCCAGTCGATTCAGGAGCCACCAAAACGACTGCACAAAATCGAGCCGATGAACCCGAAATTCCCCTCAGCCATTACAAGCAGGCCAAAGAAGCCTACGACCAATCCCGCATCATGCTCCGCGAAATGATCACCACCCAAAAAGAAGACCGCCTTCAACTCCTCACTCCTCACTCGCCCGTCACCCTCCACCAGCTCGCCCAGTAACCCACACTTAGACCCAAGATCCGCGTCCCTCCGCGCGGATTCGCGGCCCCCTCTTCCACCGTGGGGCAGTCTGGAGACTGCCCCTCCATCGCTTTCGTGCCTTTCGTCCTTTTCTTGGTTGGCGGATTCCCCCCGACCTTTCACCCTCCTTGCATGAAAATCCTCGCGATCCTTCTGGCCCTCACCCCCCTCCTTCCGGCCAAAAAGAACATCCTGCTCATCTGCATCGACGACCTCCGCCCGGAACTCAAGTGCTTCGGAGCCGACTACATCTCCTCGCCCCACATCGATGCCCTCGCGGCCCGTGGCCGGGCCTTCACCCACCACTACGTGCAGGCCCCCACCTGCGGGGCCTCCCG
>JALQTQ010000017.1 GCA_023263995.1 Akkermansiaceae bacterium
CCCAAGGAGTTCGACTCAAAAGGTGCCACCAAGGGCACCCGTAAGAAAATCCACCGAATCCGCCTGAAAAGCATCCCGCTTTTCACCAACCGCAGCCCAATCGATTGAGCGTGCACACTCAAGATCTTCCGAAGAAATCCGCTCTCCCTCGGGAATGAAGCGGCCCATCAGTCCGAATGGCTCAAGAATCCCAGTAATTCGGGTATTACGGGATTGCATCTGTCCCACCAGGGAACAACTAAAAAACGGCTTTCTGAAAATCGTGGAAAAAACAGTCCCATGAAATGAGTTTGTGATAACCAATCGGGCATTGGCAAAAAGCTCCAAATATTTGGTCGGTGACCCGCAAACCTGTCTTCCGGGATGTTTCCAAGGATTGACGCGGGTCCCAAGGTTGATGATCGGCAGCCCGGTCAGCTTCTGCAACCTGCGGGCATTTTCGTAGATATGCTCACTTGCTTGAAGCGCGTAAAGCAAGATGTAGCCTCGGCCGGCTGACCCCTCGAATTGCGAATAATCGACCGGCAACAAGGTGGGATCGACGACGTGAAGCGCAGCCTTGCCACTGAGGCGCTCCACGGTGGGCTTCAAGGCGGCTTCGCGCACCGACAGCGCCGTGAGCCCCCCTAGCAAAGCTGCCGCGTCCTCTTCATTGGCAAATCGATCGCTCCCCGTGCTACCCGCGTAAGCAATCCGGGGCACATCCCTTGGAGCAAAAGAAAGAAAGTAAGCAGGATCCAATTGTCCCCCGGTGAGCTTGGCATTCCAAATCTGATCGCTCCCACAAATGTAGGCATCGTATCGAGGAAGATTCGCCAACTCTGCGGCATTAGTCACCATCGAACCCCGAATGGGAAGGTGTTGACTTTGAAACCTACGAAAAGCCCATCCCTTGTAGGCATTCAAATAATCCGATGGAAAAAGCCCGAAGACGGCAAATCGATTCCGAAACTTTCCTTGGAGATCCGGGATTGGACAATAGTTGATAATTTCCGGTTGGTGCCCCTGCTGTTTTAGGAATCGGGTCAGGGCAAAGACCTGCAACGCGGCTCCGTAATTGATGGCGGCGTGGAAGGTGACGATTCCGATTCTCATGGGCTGCAAAAGGGGTAATCCGGTTCTCGCTGATACGCTGACGCAACTTAATTTCGGGGGGTTGCCAGGCGACTCAGGAAATTTCGCCATGGAAGCGAACCATCTTCTCGGCGGGACGCCTCTGTGAAACAGGAACCATGGCTCCTTCTTCCGGGTAACCGCAGCCAATCAACATGATGATCCGCTCGTGGGAAGGAATTTGTCCCGCCTTCCGCAAAGCGACATCGGAACGGTTTTTGACGGACCAGTTGAGCGCGACCGCACCGAGGCCCTGAGCGTGCAGAGCCAGGAGAAGGAGCATCGCAAACATGCCGCCGTCAATCCACCCCTGGTAACGTTCGTCGACCCCGGTAAACAAACGAAGGTCCGAGGTCACCACAAAAAGAAGCGGCACCCGATGGCCGAAACCCCGGTTCCCATTCTGGAACTTTAAGAGCTCCTGAACTGCGGGCCCGGTGTAAACGTGGGCCCGTGCGGTTTGCCGGTTGCAAACAGAAGGAGCACGTGAGGCAAGAGCAATGGCCTCAAGGATTTGCTGGCGCTTGGGAATTTTTTCAGGATCAAAAGTGCGAACACTGGCACGGGACCGACAGACATGCTCGAACGCCTCCCGAAAATCAGGGGTAAGCGGCCGAAACTCTCTCGCCCCGCCTGTTCCCGAATGGCAATCATCTTCTAGTTCAACCCCGTCAAACAAACCCTCCAGATCAAAACCAATCTGGGCATGACGATCGCGATAAGCGCGAAGAACCGCCTGCCCAGCGGCAAATTGCTCATTCACCTCCAGACCGAGTGCCTTCCACTTCTCCAAGTCCTTGATGAGAGCACGAACCATGGAAACCCCGAATCCCGGTCGGAATTCCGGCATCGCCAACCCTTTTTCAACCACGTGATACTGCCTGATGATTGCCCCCTCCAGATAGGTCTCCCCATTCCCCTTTTCCACCCCGTGGAAAGGGACTGCTGAGAGAAAGCGTCGACCATCCAAAAACACCTCCCGGTAGAGAAGAAACCAACGCTTCAGCAAACGAAGGGGAGTCTTGAAATGCATGATACGAAATTGGGTGGAAATCACGAGCGAGCGAACAGAGCGGAGAATGACCTCCGCATTCGTAGACTCATCTAGGCATTCTGGGCCGCCAACCTCATTCTCCGGAGCAGCGGGAGGTCATTGGTGAGCCGCACGGTCAGATTACCAACTAAAATGCTCAGGGCCACTCCCATCGCCGTGAGTCCGGGGATGCAAGCAAGTCCAAGATAAAGAAAACGGGCACAAACCGCAAGATTACGGCGGCCCACTCTACCTTGGGCAATCGCCACCGGGAGGCAGGGCTGAAAAGCCATCATCAGACCATTGGAGATCATGAGAATCAGAAAGACCGGAACCGCCGTCAGGTAGCTCGCATCCAGAAAGTTCCCTACGATGATCGGGGTGAAAAACCACAAAAGTCCCACAGCCACGGTCACCAGAACCAAAAAAGCTCCTACGAATTTGACCACAAACTCGTAAAGATCTCGGTGCTTCCTCTCAGCGTGAAGTCGACTGATCTCGGGTGACAAAGCGGTGCCAAGGGACGACTGAATCAAGATGAAGGGTCGCGATAGCTGGACCGACATCCCCAAGATTGCGACCTGAGCCGGCGCCCCCAGCAAGCCAAGGAGGAAAATTCCCCCAACCTCCGAACTGCCACTGAGGATCCCAAAAAGCGACGTTTGGGTCAGAGTCGAGCGAATTTCGCGCTTGGATTCAGAAAGCGGTTTTAATTTGAGATTGCCGAGTGAGAAATCTAATCGCTTTGAGGTGACCAAAGCTGCAAACAAGACACACCCTAGGGTAGCGATCAGACTGCCTGCACTCACCGCCAAGACAGCATTGGTCAGGTTCAGGGCGTCGTAACGGTGAAAGAGGTAAATTCCCAATGGCCCGATGCATGCCGCAATGATGGGGGGAAGGACCGCGAGATGAAATTGATTTTGCACCCGCAAAAGGGCCGTCGCTCCTGCGGATAAGAGAAATCCCGATGAAAGAGTGGCCGAAAGAAGAATGGGAGTAGCCAATCCCTGGTCGCCATACCACGATTTGGCAATCACCCCGGAGAACATACAAGCCACCAAAAGCACCAAAAGAGTGGTGCCACAGGCCACGTAAAAGATCAAGAAGACCAGACTGGAGAGGGCATCGTTTCGTTTCTGCTCCTCAAACTTGGGAAAGAAGCGGATGATGGTATCTGCTACCCCGATTTGCATCAAGACTCGGACAAAGGCGATCAGGTTGGTACAGATGATGAAGTAGCCGAATTCGGTGAGATCAAGGTAAACTGCCAGCAACCCGGCCCGAATGATCCCAGCGATCAAAATAACGATACCAGAAAGTAGTCCCAGCCCAGTATTACCGGCGACTCTTTTGAACAAAGGATTCACTTGGAACGGGATGATCCTCGATAGATTATGAGCTGAAGTGCGGAGCTATCCTTACACCCTGTGTGCACACTGAGGAGCTTTCAGAGTTGGTTTTTGGCTCCAACTTTCTTTGCCGAAGGATAGGGAAGGTCAGTTCAAGAGGATCACTGGTGGAGCCACTTGTCGTTCGCCTTGGAAGCCAGTCCCGGGGCAATCAGATAATCATCCCGGCAGCCAGAGTCTCATCGGTCCGGGGGTCGATAAGGATGAAAGAGCCGGTGTTTCGATTCTTTTGGTAGGAATCGTAGAAAAGCGGAGCGGCAGTGCGCAGGGAAATCCGTCCGATTTCATTCAACTTGAGGTCAGTCGAATCCTCTTGTTTGTGCAAAGTGTTGACATCGACCTTGTATTGGATCGCCTGGACGATCGCCTTTGTTTCCTTGGTGGTATGACGGATAATCACTTTGTTCCGTGCGAGCAGCGGAGTATTCGAAAACCAGCAGATCATCGCCTCGATATCCTGGGATTGGTGGGGCGGATTGTTCGCTTTGACGATCATGTCACCCCTTGAGATATCGATTTCATCCTCCAGGGTCATGGCAATCGACTGGGGAGCGAAGGCTTCACCAAGCTCGGTTTCATCCTGATGGATCTTCTTGACCCGTGAAGTGAAACCGGAAGGCATGACCGTGACTTTATCACCCGGTTTGAAGACACCTCCGGCGATCCTTCCAGCAAAACCGCGGTAGTCATGGAACTCATTGCTTTGTGGGCGGATCACCCATTGCACGGGAAAACGCGCCTGGACATGGTTTTCATCGCCTCCGACGTAGACGTTTTCGAGATGGTCGAGCAGGCTTGACCCGCCATACCATGGCATGTTTTCGGATCGCTCGACGATATTGTCGCCATTCAGGGCCGAAATCGGGATGGTTCGAATGTCGATGATACTGTCCAAACGACTGGCAAAGGATTTGTAATCTTCGACAATCCCGTCGTAGACATCCTGACTGTAATCAACGAGATCCATCTTGTTGACCGCAACCACGACATGCTGAATACGAAGAAGATTGGCGATGAAGGAATGCCGTTTGGTTTGCTCGATCACCCCCTTTCTTGCGTCGATCAAAATGATGGCGAGATTGGCGGTAGAAGCCCCCGTCACCATGTTGCGAGTGTATTGAATGTGACCCGGAGTATCGGCGATGATGAACTTACGCTTGGGGGTCGCAAAATAGCGGTAGGCCACATCAATCGTTATCCCCTGCTCACGCTCGGCCTTGAGACCATCGGTGAGGAGAGCCAAATTCACGTTTTCGTCCCCCTTGCGACGCGATGATTCCTCGATCGCTTGCAGTTGATCTTCAAAAATCGATTTTGAATCATAAAGAAGCCGACCGATGAGAGTAGATTTTCCGTCATCGACGGAGCCAGCAGTGGTAAACCGAAGAAGGTCCATAAAGTAATTGGTCAATTGGATTGAGATAAAAGGAGCTTGCCGGCAAGGGCGATGGCTTTTTGCGCCGTGGGCTCTTCAGTGAACCGTTCCACTACTTTACCGTCTTTGTAAGTCTCAACGACATGGGCGGCAAAACTAAGATAGGTCACCCTCAGGTCATCGAGATAAATTGACTCATTTCCACCATTAAATGTCTTCCCTCCACCATTCAGATGTTGTGCAAACAGCCGTAGCATATCATACTCATTCATTGACTCAGTCTCCAGCGATTCCGCGACCCATCGCCCGGTTGTGTCCATGACTTTCTTTTCAATCGGGGCTGCCAAACCATAGTGAAACGAAAAACCCTTGAGCTTTTTGTTTTCGGATGGGATCAGATAATGGAAGTCAATCTTGATCCGAGAGGAGCTTCCCTCGGGCGAAAGAATGCCTGGCCACTCGACCCGAGGATTGGTGGCCTTGACCGGCATGAGGATTCGTAAGGCCTTGCGACCTTGGATTTCAACGCCGGGCTCGAGCTCGTAGTTCACCGCTTGGAGAGGCGGGCTGATCCTATCCATGTCACTTTCAAAGGAAACGAAGGGATCCGCCTCGTAACCCTTTGCCCCCACAAACTCACCCAAGACCTTGGCCTTGGTATCACCTCGCTCCTTCTTTCCCCCAGTAATCTCGGTCACGTTTTCGACCGGGCTATCGAGGCTGACTTTGCCGCTCTTGTCGAAGCGGACCAAGACCTCGAGATCATCCCCGGAACGACGAAGACGGTATGCAAGGGGTGCGTTTTGATTCAGGCGCACACGCCGAACCAGCTCTTTGGCGGCGTTGATCTTCTCATCCACCTGAATGGCCTCGACCAAGTTCTTGGCTTTCTTTGCCTCGGTGATCTTTCCCTCACGAGTCAGGGCTTTCATCTGAGCCACCATCAAGTCTGCCATTTTATCTGCCGTATCAATGACTGCCTCGGCATGCTCCCGATCAGCCTTGATGCGGGAGGTTTCGTAAATTTTTCGGAGCCTCAAAAAATCCGCAGGCGCGGAATCATCAAGGAGACCCAGCGGCCATTTACCAAGTTTGAGGTCCTTCTTTTCCTCCACCACTTTCAACACATCCTCCAAGCGGCCGGCCTTCTGAAGCTTCTCTTGAACCTGTTCAAGCGCTCGAGCGTAGCCACTCGAAAGCTTCTCCAGGTCAGCTTGGTAAGCCTTTTCCAAGGCCAGAAGCTTCACTTCGTAGGCCACTTTTAACTCGTCTACGGTGCGGGCCTCTACGAGCCCGACCAAGGACATTCCGATGGTCAAAAGGATATTTCGAAAGGAGGTCATCACATTAATTTCAGGTTTCTCCTAAAAGTAACCTTCTTTTTTGCGATCTTCCATCGAAGTTTCCGACCGTTTGTCGTCCGCCCGGTTACCGCGTTCGGTCTGGCGGGCGGCCGCCACTTCGCTGATGATCTTCTCCATGGTGTCGGCATCGCTCTCGACCGCCCCCGTGATCGTGGCGTCCCCCATGGTCCGAAAACGGATCCTCTTCCGCTCAACCACCTCCCCGGCCGCGGGCTGCACGAATTCCGAAACCGCGAGAATCACTCCGTTCCGAGTCACCACGTCGCGCTCATGGGCGTAGTAAAGACTGGGCAATTCGATGCCTTCCCGCTGCATGTACATCCAGACGTCCATTTCGGTGAAATTGGACAGCGGGAAGACGCGGAAGTGCTCGCCCGGTTGTTTTCGGCCGTTGAAAAGATTCCAAAGCTCCGGGCGCTGGTTCTTGGGATCCCATTCTCCGAAGTCGTTTCGGTGTGAGAAGAAGCGCTCCTTGGCCCGGGCCTTTTCCTCATCCCGCCGCCCCCCCCCGAGGACGGCATCATATTGATTTTCCTCGATGGTCTCCAGCAAGGTCACGGTCTGAAGCTTGTTCCGGGAGGCATTCGCGCCAGTCTCCTCGACTGCCGTGCCCCGATCGATCGAATCCTGAACCAAGGCAACTTGAAGACGAGCCCCGATTTTCTCGGCGTAGGCATCTCGGAAGTCGATGGTTTCCGGAAAATTGTGTCCCGTGTCCACATGCACCAAGGGGAAAGGCAACTTGGCCGGATAAAAAGCCTTGCGGGCAAGATGGGCCATCACGATCGAGTCCTTCCCGGCCGAGAACAAAAGGCCCGGATTCTCGAACTGCGCCGCCGTCTCGCGGAGAATGAAAATCGCTTCCGCCTCTAGCTGGTCGAGATGGCTCAAGTTGTAATCGTGCATTAGTTACTAAATTGATTGTGTTAATCAGGAATTGCGGCGCGGGTTTGGTTAGGCCCGATGGATCCTGCTGGCAAGGGTCTTCTTGATTTTTTCGACAGCCTCTGAAGGCTGAACCACCTCGGTATCGATCATGAGGTCAGCGATTTCGGGTTCCTCGAATCCGCTGTCTTTTCCGGTGAATTGCTTGATTTTTCCGGCAGCGACTTTGGCGTAGAGTCCTTTGGGATCCCGTTCGGCACAGGCTGCATAGGAGGCTCGGACAAAGATTTCCAGAAAAGAATCCCCGATGATCTCCCGGGCCAGGGTCCGGAGTGCTTCTTTCGGAGTAATGACACTGACCAGAACAATGACACCCTGGTTGGCAAGCATTTTAGCCACCTCGGCAACCCGCCGCACATTTTCGTGGCGATCCTCGTCGCTGAAGCCGAGATCCGAATTGAGCCCATGTCGGAAGTTGTCGCCGTCCAAAATCATGACAAAGCGACCTTCGTCATGAAGACTTTGTTCCAGAGCGGCCGCGATTGTCGACTTACCAGATCCACTCAGGCCATACATCCAGAGGACAATACCCTTTTGTCCTAGTAACCGGCCCTTCTCCTCAGGCGGGACAAAGCGATGAAATTGGGTATAGATGTTTGAGTCAGGCATATCCGGTCAGACTTTTTCGGCGCGCAGATTCCGAATCCATCGAATCAATGGCTTCTCGAGGATCTCGTGGCATACCAACCCGCAACCAACCGAGATCCCAGCAAGAACCGTCATGGTGGTGCCAAGATGGTTTAGAAGCAAAACAGGAGCGACCTTCCTCAAAACCACGAGACCCAAATCGATGACGGTCGAGTGAACCAAATAAATAGAGTAGGAAGCCGCGCCCAGGTAGACCAGCAAACGGGGCATTCTCACTCGCCGACGCAGGTCATAGGAAACTAAAGCGAAAAGCAGGAGCCCGATCAAAACCGCCATCAATAGAATCCAACCACTCACCTTGCCAAGGTTAGGAGTGATGGCACCAACGCTTCCGATCAACCCCACGGAGAGCAGGACAAAAAGCCCCACCTTCCTTGGTCCCTGCGAGATCCCGGAAACGGTGATCGGAGTCATACAACCAACCGCAATCCCGACCAGAAAATACCATCTCATCGGTGAGAAAACAAAAGACGCGAGTGGACCAGCCGTCGACTGATCGAAATGGACTCCCGTCTGGAGAGCTAAAAATACGAACAAAAACCAAGCCACGAAACGAACTCCAAAAACCATGACCACTCCGAAGACCAAGTAAAAGAATGCCTCATGAACCAGGGTCCAGCCAACATTGATGATCGGGGTTTCGCCAAGGTCCAAAAACAGGAGTGAAGTAATGACTTGGGAGAGGGGTTCAAGCTCGCGGCCCGGGATGAGTGGTTTCGCGATGACCTGAAACAAAGTCAGGGCTGCGTAAAGTGGCCAAATTCTCAGCCACCTCCGATAAAAATATCGAGGAACTCTTTCGGGACACCCGATTTCTCTACCGTGTACGAAAATGATGATAAATCCACTCAGGACGAAAAACACAGGCACCCCATATTTTCCAAAAGCAAAAGCCGAAGGCATTTCAGAGCAAAGCCCCGCCATGAACGGCTGATGACTGCTGTGATAAACCACCACTGCGAGAGCAGCCAAGGCCCTCACCACCTCGAGAGTCTGCAGCTTTTGACGCGGTTCGCGATCGTGAGCAAGATGTCTCATCGGATCTTCATCTCGTTTATTCGGACGACTTTTTAAGGCTTTTCCGGGACCACAATGTTCTTTCGCGATTTTAGGAAGTAATTTGATCTTTCAACGAATAATAAAGAAATAATGAGTTATAAATCGCATAGCGCTTCCAGAGCCTTCGTGGTTCAGCGAGAAATCGAAAAAACCACTCCATTCCGGTCCTTTGAAAAAGGCGAGGTGCCTGTCGCACCTCGCCTGTGTGGAAAGCGAAAGCCGCGCCAACTCCAAAATACACGGCTGGCGGCAGGTCCTTGAGATGAGAAGCGATCCATTGCTCCTGCTTGGGGCATCCCAAACCCACCCAGACAAACTTCGCACCCGATTCCCGAATCAGCTCGATCATCTTCGCATTCTCGCTGTCATCCCAAGGACCGAACCGAGGGGAATACACTCCGGCAATCTCGTTTTGGGAAAATCTTTCCATTAATTTGTCCAAGGTTCCCGGCTTTCCTCCCAGGAAAAAATGAGACTCGTGTTTCTTTCCCCGGGTCGCCTCAAGGACCGTTAGCATGAGGGTTGGACCGTAAACCCGGTCCTGCAGTTTTCGACCTCTCGGCAGTTGTGCATTAAGACTCCAAACAAGTGGCATGCCATCCGGGCAGATCAGATCAAAGGATTTCATGCACCTCGCAAAACCCTCATCACGGCGAGCGTGGGCGGCGAGGTGGGTGTTGGCGGCACTCACTGCGTAGGCCCTGTCACCTCGAGCTGCTCTCACTCGACTCCATTCTGTTGCCTCTTCGTAGGTCGTGACAGCCACCGGAAGGCCGATCACCGGTATGATTTGAGGTTCTCGTTTGGCACATTCTAACATCGGTGCAAAGGAGGGTTTTTCCAGCTATGGATGGCGCTCGCAGTTCGGCTTGAAACCGCACTGATCCAAACTCTTCGGCAAGAGGACTTTCCGGGCTGATCCTTGGTCCGGTCCCGCAGACCTGAATCCAAACAATGTTTGCAAGTCTTCTATTGGCACCTTGAGCCTCTTAAGATCCGCATTCCCGGGCGATGCTCCCGCTGTTTGGAATTTCTACGACTTCGATTTGTTTCCTGGTTGTTTGAGGGTTACTCGCGCGAAAAAGACACGTCATGCCCGTGCTGTTTGAGGAGAGCGTGTTGGCGGGCGACTTCGATGTCATGGGCCACCATTTCAGCACACATTTCCTCCACCGTAATTTCGGGCACCCACCCGAGTTTCTCCTTGGCCTTGGCCGGATCGCCCAGGAGGGTCTCGACTTCGGCGGGGCGGAAATAGCGGGGGTCGACCCGCACAATGACATCGCCTTCCCTGACCGCCGGTGCCTTCTCCGGCACCACTGTTTTAACAGTTCCGATTTCATCGACTCCCTCGCCCGAAAATTCCAATTCAACGCCAGCTTCTCTCGCACTCAAAGCGACAAACTCCCTGACCGAAATTTGCTTGCCGGTGGCGATGACGAAATCGTCCGCTTCCTCCTGTTGTAGCATCATCCACTGCATGCGGACATAATCCTTGGCGTGTCCCCAGTCGCGCAGGGCATCCATGTTGCCAAGGTAGAGACAATCCTCCAAGCCCTGCGATATGTTGGCCATGGCCCGCGTGATCTTGCGAGTCACAAAGGTCTCGCCCCGGCGCGGTGACTCGTGATTGAAAAGGATCCCGTTACAAGCATACATCCCATAGGACTCACGATAGTTCACCGTGATCCAGTAGGCGTAGAGCTTGGCTGCGGCGTAGGGTGACCGGGGGTAAAAAGGCGTCGTTTCCCTTTGCGGGACTTCCTGCACAAGACCATAAAGTTCAGAAGTCGATGCTTGGTAGTAGCGAGTCTTCTTTTCGAGTCCCAGAAAGCGAATGGCCTCGAGCAAGCGGAGCGCTCCGATGGCATCGACATCCGCCGTGTATTCGGGTGATTCAAAGGAGACTGCGACGTGCGACTGAGCCCCGAGATTGTAGACTTCATCGGGTTGGATCTCGGCGATGATTCGCGTCAGGTTGGAGGTGTCGGTGAGGTCTCCGTAATGGAGCTTGAAGCGGGCTTTTTCGACGTGTGGGTCCTCGTAAATATGATCCACCCGTTCAGTGTTGAACAGGGAGGCCCTCCGTTTGATGCCGTGAACTTCATATCCCTTCTCGAGCAGAAACTCGGCGAGGTAGGAACCATCTTGTCCGGTGATACCGGTGATCAGTGCTTTTTTCATGATGTTGTAGAGGATTAAAGCCGCGCCGTGCCTTGATCGAGGGTCGCCAGGAAATCCCGGTAGGCTCCGGCCAGACCGTCGGTCAGCGAAATGCAGGGCTCCCAGCCGCTTTCCTTCAAGCGATCAATGTTGAGGAGCTTGCGCGGCGTGCCGTCAGGCTTGGAGGGATCGGTTTTGATTTCTCCCTCGAATCCCACAGTTTGGGCCACCAGTTGGGCGAGCTCAATGATGGCGATATCTTCCCCAACACCAACGTTGACCCAATCCGCGGGATCATCCAGCGCGAGCAAGTGAAAACAGGCCTTGGCAAGGTCATCGACATGCAAAAACTCACGGCGCGGGGTGCCCGTGCCCCAAATGGTGACCTGATCATCTCCTCGCTCTTTGGCCTCATGAAATCGGCGGATCAGAGCCGGGATGACATGTGAATTTTCGGCATGATAGTTGTCGCCCGGGCCGTAGAGGTTGGTGGGCATCGCGGAGTGATACATCAGACCGTATTGCGTTCGATAGTGCTGGCACATCTTCAGGCCGGCGATCTTGGCGATGGCGTAGGCCTCGTTGGTCAGCTCCAACGGACTGCTCAAAAGACAGTTCTCGGGCATCGGCTGGGGTGCCATCTTCGGATAAATACACGAACTGCCGAGAAAGAGAACGCGATCCACCCCGGCCTGCCGGGATCCCTCGATGAGATTGGTGGCGATGACGAGGTTTTCGTAGATGAACTCGGCGGGATAGGTCGAGTTGGCGTGAATTCCCCCGACCTTGGCAGCTGCGATGACGACTTGGTCAGGTTGGTGTTGTCGGAGCCAGTCATGGCAAGCAGTCTGATCCAGTAGATCCAGCTCGTCCCGGGAAGCGGTCTGAATTTCGAGCCCTCCTCTTGATTCAGCCTCCCGAACGAGGGCCGACCCTACCATGCCACGATGTCCTGCAATATAGATTTTCATGATTCAAAAAAGGTTTTGACGACTTTTACCACCCGTTCCCGGCGTTCATCTCCGAGTTCGGCAAAGACCGGGGATGCTGAGCACTTCCTTTGCCAGCTTTTCATCCACCGGGAGAGACCGCTTCGGGAGCTCGGCAAAGCATTCTTGCCAGTGCAGCGGCACCGGACCGTAAACTTCACACCCCACTCCGTGCTCCAAAAGATGCTCATTCAAGGCATCCTGTTCCCCATGGACTTGCATGGTGAATTGGTTCCAAATCACTCTTTGGTCGGAAGTGCCCGGCAAGGGCAGGGTGACCCGCTCCCGGTCGAGGCCGGCAAATGCGTCGAGATAGAAGGCGGCATTGTCCGCCCGACCCACTTCATAGGCATCAAGGTGCGGGAGCTTTTTCCGCAGGAGATCGGCCTGCAGTGCATCGAGGCGGAAATTACCCCCGTCCCCCGCGTGATCCTATTTGGGGAACACCCCGTGATTGCGCAAGCGTCGAACCTTCTCTGCGAGTTCCGCTTTCCGACAGCTGACCATTCCGCCATCGCCAAATCCGCCGAGATTTTTGGAAGGAAAAAAGCTGTATGCCCCGAAGTCGCCGATGGTGCCACACTTGCGCGAACAAACCGAGGCCCCAAGTGCCTGTGCGGCGTCCTCGATCACGACAAGGTCGTGCTTTCGGGCAAAAGCCATCACCTTTCCCATGGCAGCACTGCGCCCGAACAAGTGGAACGTATGATCGCCTTGGTGCTTTCGGTCACAAGTGCATCCGCCCATTGTAGGTCCAAGTTGAAACTGTCTTCTTCGGAATCGACGAAACCCGGCACGGCTCTGACTCGCATCACGCTCCCGGCAGTGGCAAAAAAGCTAAAGGCCGGACAGGTCACTTCGTCTCCCGGCCCCACCCCAGCGGCCAACAAGGCCACCATCAGGGCGTCAGTGCCCTAGGAAATTCCGATGGCATGATCGACACCCAGGTATGCCGCAACTTCCTTCTCAAAAGCCTCCACCTCGGGACCCAAAATGAAGAGACCTGAGTCGAGGACCCCCTCAAAGGTCTTCATGAGTTTCTCTTTCAAGCCCCCATTTTGCGCGGGAACATCGAGCAAGGGCACCTTCAACACAATCTCATTCAACGCTACCGCCCCTGGTCGCTTTTTCCACTTTTTGGAAAAAAACCATCCTGGAGAACAACCGGGACTTGATGATGCACGCTGGTCATGAGCCTGCCGAGGAGATAGACACACGATTAACCGATTTGTTCAATTCAAAATGAACTTAATTTCAGAATGTTTCAGGAGTCTTCGCGCCACCCATCGGGGATTTCCGGGCCGGAGAGAATCAGACTGTAGAGGCTGACTTCGACGGGTTTGGCCTCTCCCAAGAACTCCAGTAGGAGTTTTACCCGCTCCGATCCCGGGCGGACCTCGGCCACTCGCCCCTCCATGCCCTTCAAGGGGCCTTCGGCCACCTCGACTTCATCCCCGACATTGACCTTCCAGGAGACAACAATCTCCTCGTCTTCCGATTGGATCCGGGTCACTTCCTCCTTGAGTTGACGAACCAATTGCTCGGGAACCTCCGGAACCTCATTGCCAAAGCGGACAATCTTGGTCACTCCGGCGGTGTAGGTCACGGCCCGGCCCATTTCGGCCAACGGAAAGCGAGCCAACAAATAACCCGGAAAGAGGGGTTCTACCCACCAAACCCGCCCCCGTCGAGTCGTCTTCTGGTAGCGCAATCTGGGCAGAAACACCTCCACTCCCTCCAGTTGACGAAGATTAAGGGCTGCCAGGCGCTCGCGCTTGAGCTGCGTCCGCAAGGCATACCAGGCTGATTCTTCTTTCATTTACTAGCGGCCCAGAAATTTTTGTAACAAGGGAAGCACCACGCGGGCCCGCTTTGACCACCGGCCCAATCGCTCGAGACGACCGGCATAAAAATCCGACTTGGCGTCTCCCGGCATGGCCCGGACCATGGTGCGGAGATTGGCCAGCTTCTCCTCGCCGCTGGCCAGATGGGGACGCACCTTCTCCTTGATAAAGCCACCCACCAATTGCTTGAGTTCCACATCCGGTTGGTAGTAGACTCGACGGCCGCTCAACGCGTCGACCTCACGAACCGCGCCAAGCTCACGCAAAGAGCGCAACCCTTGGCTGGCCGACCCTTTGCTGATCCCGAGCCGTTTGACCAAATCATCGAGCGAAAGGGGGTCCGGCGAGACGTAAAGGAGACCATAGATTTCACCAATCGACCGCGGAAGCCCCAACATTCGCACCCCGTCGCAAAAAAAATCAACGACTCGCGCCTCAAAATCACTCAACTCTCCATCCGTGTCTTCCTCACCGGCCATGCCGGATAGACTCACAATCTCGAGTTTTGTTCAAATTAAATTGAATCAAGAACCACTTCCGGGGAGCATCGGACGCAAATCGTGCCCCTTTTCGTTGACGGGAAACTTCGCCTTCATGCGCTCCAGCTCCCTCATCATCCCCCTCATCATCTTCTTGAGAACACTTGACTGCACCGTCGCGAGGTCCTTTTGCTCAAACGGATCGTTCTCCAAGTCGAAAAGCTGGTAGTTGCCCCCCGACAAGGTGAGTTGGTTCCCCGTTTTTCCGTCCTCGGGTCGATAGTGATAGATCACCTTCCACTTCCCGTCTCGCCAGACCGTGAAATAATTGCTCCGGTGGGGACCGTGCGGGTAGTGCATCAGAAATTGCTCGGGGTGGGAGGCATCGCGGGTCGCCGTTAGAAGTTTCCTCAGAGAGCCCCCGTCAATCTCGTAACCGTCAGGCGGCGCAACCCCGGCCACCTCAAGAATCGTCGGGAAAAGATCAGGAACCGAGGCGATCTGCGGCTGGATGGCACCTGAAGGGATCCCCAGTTCTTTCTGCGCCTCGACATTTTCGTTCCGCTTGGCCCAAGCCGCAATGAAAGGAACCCGCATCCCGCCCTCGTAGTGCGCGCCTTTCTTTCCGCGCAGCGGAGCCGCACAAGCCACCGCATGCTGGTGACCCAGGGGGGCATCCGACCCGTTATCGCCCAGAAACAACACGAGGGTATTCTCGGCCACTCCGAGTTCCTCGAAACAATCGAGCATGTCCCCGAGCGACTTGTCCATGCCCTCGATCAAGGTGGCAAAGGCCTGAGCCTGTTTCGATTTTCCGGAGTCCTCGTAGTGTGTTGCAAAGCGGGGATCGGAATGGAACGGGGCATGAACGGCGTAGTGGGCGAAGTGCAGGAAGAAGGGTTTGCCCTCATCCACCGCCGCCTTGACTTGTTTTTTAGCCTCCAGGGTCAGGGCTTCGGTCAGAAAAGTGTCTGTGCCATGATATTGCTCCAAATGAGGAACGGCGTGAGACTTCCTCTGTCCCCGGTGGCCGTAAGCCGCCTCGCCGTAATAACTCCCCGGGGCTCCAAAGGCCGCGCCCCCAACATTACGCTGAAAGCCCACCTGCAGCGGGTTGGATCCCTCGCTTCCCGTGGGTCCAAGGTGGGCTTTCCCGACGTGAATGGTCCGATAGCCTTTTTGCGCAAGGAGCTTGGGAAGACTGACTTCGTCCTTGCCCAGCCCCTTCCAGTCCCAGGCGGGAGGGCCGAATTTTCCTCGGTTATCGCTGGCCGGATTGATCCAGTTGGTGGCCCCGTGCCGGGCCGCATTCTGTCCCGTGAGGATGGAAATACGCGACGGCGAACACACACTCATGGCGTAAAACTGGTTGAAGCGCACCCCCTGCTTGGCCAGTCTTGCCATTGAAGGCGTACGGTAAAAGTCATTCAAGGGATAGCGCTTCGGCTTGCCCTGCCCGTCGGTCAGGAAAGCCACCGAGCTGTCCATCACCCCCATGTCATCGACCAGAAAGACCATCACGTTGGGCGGCTTGGCTTCCCCAAAAAACACGCCGACCCCCAGCAAGAAAAAAATCAAACGAATCATCACGGAAGCTTCCAATTCCTCCACAGACAGGCAAGGTCAAAGACATCGTCGTTCCACACACCCAATGAAAGCGATTCTCCTCATCATCATTCTCATTCCGCTTCTACCGGCCCACGACGGGCCTACTCCGATGGTGCACTACCATTTTCACCCCCGCTTTCTCAAAGGCCAGACTCTGATAGCCCAGCAGGGGCCCGATCTCCCCGTAGCCCGGGAACACCTCGTGCCCACCGCTAATGGTCTGGCCTTCAAGGGCACAGGCTCCACCCTCTTCTCCCCTCTGGAGACTCCACCCGATGACTCTTTCACCGTGACCACCTGGTGCAGCATTCATGAAGGCACCCGCTATGGCGGCTTGATCGCGATTCACGAGGACAATGGGGGCTTCGAAAAGGGATGGCTGCTGGGATACGACAACAGCCACTTCTACGTCACCCTCTCCACCGAAAAAACGAACGATGGTGACGGCAAATTGGTCCTGCTGCGCTCGAAGCAACCATACCAGAAGAACACCTTCTACCATCTCGCCGCCACCTACGACGGCAAGGAGCTCACTCTCTTCGTCAATGGACAGAAAGACAACTCCACCCGGGCGGCGGGCGGAAAAATCCTCTACCCAAACACGCCCCGGATCTCTGTCGCCGGCTACCTCGATCAGGATGAAAACCACCCGCTCGCAGGCGAATTGATCTCGGCCGAGCTCTATCAAGATGTCGCCTCCGCCAAGGGCATCGCCCACCAATTCGAACACCAAGCCGAATGGACCAAAGCCACGCCGGTCGATCTTTCCCTGCACCAGCCGCTTACGTCCATCATCGCTCCCTACCTCCAATTCACCACCACCACCGGCACCACCGTGATGTGGGAAAGCTCAAAGGCTGCCACAGGCACCCTCCTCTGGGGCGAAACGGCGGAATGCCAGCGATCGGTAACCGGGCCCGACAGGAAAACAATCCACGAAATCCGCCTCGAAGGCCTCAAACCCGGCACCCAGTATTTCTATCGAACCAAAAGTGAGGCCCCCGGCAAGGAGGGCCCTCAGCTTTTGCTGTCAGAGGTCCGCACCTTCCAGACCGATGGGGGACCCGGCACGCCCTTTGCCTTCGCCGTGATCAGTGATACCCAGGGCAACCCGAAAGTTTCGGGAGCCCTTGCGCAGCTGGCCTGGTCGCATCGTCCCAATTTTCTTCTGCATCCCGGAGATCTGGTCAGCACCGGAAGCAAGAAGGAGGAATGGGTCGGCCAGTTCTTCTCTAGCATGGAGCCCCTCGTCTCTCGCGTCCCTCTTTTTCCTGTCCTTGGTAACCACGAGCGAAACGCCGCGAATTATTACAACTACATGTCGCTGCCCGACCCCGAGTATTACTACACCTTCACCTACGGCAACTCGCAGTTCTTCATGGTCGATACCAACAAGAAATGCGATCCCGGTTCCGAACAATATGATTGGCTCGATCAGGAACTCACCCGATCAAAGGCCACTTGGAAGATCCTCTGCCACCACCATCCCGCCTATACTTCGGATGAAAATGATTACGGCGACCTCTGGAAAACCAATCAAAGCACCCGCGGCGACCTGAATGCCCGTCAACTGGCCCATCTCGCTCATCGAAAAGGGGTCGACCTCATCTGGAATGGCCACATCCATTCCTACGAACGCACCTGGCCGCTGCAACAAGGAAAACCGGTCACCAAGAATGGCACCATTCACCTCATCACTGGCGGCGGCGGCGGACAACTCGAAACCCACGGCCCCTTCCGCAACGGCTTCTCACAGATGCTGCAACGAGGACACCACTACAGCATGGTCTGGATCAACGGAACACAGCTCGAATACAAGGCCTACACCCTGGAAGGCCTGCTCTTTGATTCCTTGAGTCTGAGCAAGTAGCCAGCATCTCTCCTCTCCCCCTTACCGAAGCGGAGCACCTGTCCCTCGCGAAACCTGCAGCCAAAGGAGTTCATGGTGCGGCAGGTCGGCCAAACCACAGTCGGGGTCCGTTCAAGGACCGGCCTCAGTGCCCTGAAACAAAATCAATTTCTATCTCCTTGATCAGGAGGGAAACAAAAGGTATGCCCCGAAAAGGAGAAATTGCCGCCTTCATTTCATGACTCGCCTTCGCTTTTTGAGCCACTTTTGCGCCTTGCTTGTTGTCTTGGGGAACGCCCATGCCGAGGACACGCCCCCCGGACCCGTGAGCTACTACCGGGACATCCGTCCCATTTTCCAAACCAATTGCATCGGGTGTCACCAACCATCCAAGGACAACGGGGACTACGTCATGACTGACTTCGCCCGGCTCTTGGCCGGCGGGAGTGATGACGTTGCCATCATCCCGGGACAGCCCGATGAGAGCTACCTGGTGGAGGAAATCACTCCGGACCAAGACGGGAAAGCCGAGATGCCCAAAAAGAAGGCTCCGCTTCACGAGACTGAAATCGCCTTGATCCGACGCTGGATCACCGAGGGCGCAAAGGATGACACCCCGGATAATGCCCGGCAGCGTTACGACCAGAGAAACCCACCGGTGTATGTCAAGCCGCCCGTGGTCACTTCGCTCGACCACTCACCCGATGGCTCGCTCTTGGCGATCTCAGGGTTCCATGAGGTGATTCTACACAACGCGGACGGGTCCGGGGAAGTGGGACGCCTGATCGGACTTTCGGAACGGATTGAATCGGTCCGCTTTTCGCCGGATGGAAGCCAGCTCGCGGTTACTGGTGGTCTTCCCGGACGCATGGGCGAAGTCCAGGTCTGGGATGTCGCGAAACGAAAGCTCACACTCTCGGTCCCGGTCACCTACGATACCATCTATGGTGCCGCCTGGTCCCCCGACGGCAGCAAGATCTCGTTCGGCTGCGCCGATAACAGCGTCAGGGCCATCGATTCCAAGACCGGTGAACAGGTTCTCTTCCAGGGTGGCCACAACGACTGGGTTTTCGATACCGCCTTCAATCCGACCGGCAACCATGTGGTCTCGGTCAGCCGCGATATGACGGCCAAGCTCACTGAACTGGAAACCCAGCGCTTCATCGACAACATCACCTCGATCACCCCCGGCGCCCTCAAGGGGGGAATCGGGGCCGTGGTGATGCACCCGACCCGGGACGAGATCGTCGTCGGGGGCTCCGACGGGGTTCCCAAGCTCTACCGCATCTTCCGCAACACCGACCGCAAGATCGGAGATGATGCCAACCTCCTCTTCGAATTTCCTCCATTGGAAGGACGGATTTTCTCGGTCGACATCTCGAAGGACGGCAGCCGCATCGCTGCCGGCAGCAGCCTCGACGGCCGGGGGGCCATCCACGTCTACGAAGTCGATCCCGACGCCAAGATTCCCGAGGAGATTGCCAACATCATCAAGCAACCTACCCATCAACGGGATGCCCAGATGAAGGCCAAGCTGAAAGCTTATTTCAGGGACGGGGTGAAGACCCTCGCTGCCATTCCCGTTCCGGAATGCGGGGTCTTTGCTGTTTCCTTTCATCCCGATGCTTCACGCCTGGCGGCCTCCGGAGCTGACGGACGGATCCGACTGATTGATCTGCAATCGGGAGAGTTGATTCAGGCCTTCCTACCGGTGACTCTGGCTCCGAAGACACAAACCACTGGAATCCGAACCAAGACTCACGCCGGACCCGCCCCACGAAACAAACTTGAAGCGGAGCACCTTCCAAAAGGCCAGACTGTGGTCGGCTTGACGGTTTTTCCGGACAAGACCGTTCACATCGACAATCCCTACCGCTATGCCCAAGTGGTTGTTTCCGCCGAACTCGCCAGCGGTGACATCGTTGACGTCACCCGCATCGCCAGAAAAGAAACGCGCGACGGCAAGGCATCGATTTCCGAGACCGGAATGGTTCGGGGTCATTCAAACGGCTCTGACCAGCTTAACTTTTCTCTCTCCGGAAAAACGGTCACCCTCCCCGTCGAGATCTCCGGGATGACCGAAAAATTCCGGCCGCTGTGGACCAAGGATGTGAATCCCGTGGTCGCGAAAATGGGTTGCAATACCGGGACCTGCCACGGAGCAAAAGACGGGAAAAACGGATTCAAGCTCTCACTTCGCGGCTATGACCCCAAGTTCGATATCCGTGCCTTTACCGACGATATCGCGTCCCGACGGGTCAACCTGGCTTCCCCCGACGACAGCCTGATGCTCCTCAAAGCCACCTCAGCCGTTCCCCATGAGGGAGGACAGCTGACCAAACCCGGGGAAGACCATTACGAGATCATCCGGTCCTGGATTGCAAACGGGGCGAAGCTCGAGGAGAAACAAATCAAGGTGGAAAAAATCGAGGTTTTCCCGCTCAACCCGGTTGTCCAGCAAATCGGAGCCCTACAACAAATGCGCGTGATTGCCACCTACCCGGGAGGGGAAACACGGGACGTCACCTCGGAAGCCGCCGTCACAAGCGGAAACACCGAAGTAGCCGAAGTCTCGGAGGACCACCCCGCGCTCGTCAAGGTCCTCCGCCGGGGAGAAGCACCCATCCTCGTCCGCTACGAGGGAGCCTACGCCGCCACCACCGTGACCGCGATGGGCGACCGTGGCGGCTTCCAGTGGACCGAGCCTCCTTCTTTCAATCCCATCGATGACTTGGTCGCAAAAAAATGGAAACGCATGAAGATTCTTCCTTCGGAAATCTCAACCGATCTCGACTTCGTCCGCCGCATCCACCTCGATCTCACCGGACTCCCTCCGGAGGTGGCCGAAGTGCAATCCTTTCTGGCCGACCCCCGCCATTCCCAGGTCAAGAGGAATGAACTGATCGACAAATTGATCGGAAACCCCGAATACATCGAATATTGGACCAACAAATGGGCCGACCTTCTCCAAGTAAACCGCAAATTCCTTGCACCCGAGGGAGCGAAAGCGTTCCGGGACTGGATTCGCGAGGAGGTGTCCAAGAACACCCCCTACGATGAGTTCGCGCGCAAAATCATCACCGCCGCCGGCTCCAATAAGGACAATCCCCCGGCCTCCTACTACAAAATCCTTCGGACTCCGGAGGATATGATGGAAAACACCACTCACCTCTTCCTTGCCACCCGATTCAATTGCAACAAGTGCCACGATCATCCCTTCGAACGCTGGACCCAGGACAACTACTACGAAATGGCCGCCTTCTTCGCGCAGGTGGGCCTCAAGGCCGACCCCGCTGGAGGGAACGGTAAGATCGGCGGAACCGCGGTGGAGGGCGCAAAACCGCTCTACGAAATCGTTTACCAGAAGACCGATGCCGAGATCGTTCACGAACGGACCGGCGAGGTGACCCCGCCGGCCTTCCCCTACGAAGCGGCCAATGAGAACGATGCGGCAACCACCCGGAGAGCCCGCCTCGCTGCCTGGATGACTTCACCCGACAATCAGTACTTCGCTTCCAGCTATGCCAACCGCATCTGGGGCTACCTCACGGGCACCGGCATCATTGAACCACTCGATGACATCCGCGCCGGAAACCCTCCGTCCAACCCCGAGCTCCTCGATTGGCTGACCAACTACCTGGTGGAAAACGACTTCAACACCCGCGAGCTCATGCGCGTCATCGTGCAATCGCGCACCTATCAATTGTCGATCCAAACCAACCGGTGGAACGAGGACGACGACATCAATTTCTCTCATGCCAAGGCCCGCCGTCTTCCGGCCGAGGTTCTATACGACACCATCCACGCTGTCACCGGAGCCAGCAGCAGCATTCCGGGCGTGCCCAAGGGAACCCGAGCCGCCTCCCTTCCGGACGCCGGAATCAAACTTCCCGACAGCTTCCTCGCCAACTTCGGCCGCCCGGTTCGTGAGAGCTCCTGCGAGTGCGAACGCAACAGCGACATGCAACTCGGACCGGTCATGGCCCTTCTCAGCGGCCCGACCGTCGGGAACGCCATCGCCGACCCGAACAATGCCATCGCAAAACTGGTCAGGGAAACCATCGACGACCGATCACTGGTCGAGAGGGTGTTTTACCGCATCCTTAACCGGCCTCCTTCCGAGGCAGAAACCCAGACCACCCTGAAGGTCTTCGAGGACGCCATCGACCGGGATCATGCCACCCTCCAGGCCGCCCTCGCCGACCATCTTAAAAACCGCGACCCCGCCCTCGCCGCCGCGGAAAAGAAACGGTCGGACGAGATTGCCGCAGCCCGCGCCGACCTCACCAAGCATGAGGAGGCCATCCAACCCGCTCGCGAGGCTGCCGAAAAGAAGCGACAGGAGAAGATTGCTGCCCTTGAGAAAGAACGGGAGGATTACCAGGACTCCTTGCCCGCCCGAATCGCGACATGGGAGAAAGGACTTTCCGACCAGGGAGCCCTCTGGACGCCCCTTTACCTACGGGATGCTAAATCCACCAATGGTGCCACCCTCACCCTCGGGCCCGATCAATCGATCTTGGCCTCCGGAAACAACGGCAAAACCGACTACACGGTGATTGCTCATAGCCCGGTTTCCGGGATCACCGCCGTCCGCCTCGAGATGCTCGCCGACGACCGTCTTCCCGGCAAAGGTCCCGGACGGGGCAACGGCAATTTCGTGCTTGGAGAAATCGAACTGGAAGCTGCTCCGGCTTCGGATCCCACAAAATTCCAGAAGGTAAGATTCACCAAGGCCAAAGCGACCTTCAGTCAAAAGAACTACGAAGTCGCCAAGGCCATCGATGGCAACCCAGGCGGGCCCAATGCCGGGTGGGCCATTTCCCCGGAAGTGGGTAAAAACCAAACTGCGATTTTCGAAATCGGTGAGGCCATCGGACACGGAGGTGGAACGATTCTCCGCTTCACCCTCAAGCAGCCCTTCGACGACCTTCACACCCTGGGCAAGTTCCGGCTGTCCGTGACGACCAAGAAAGGCCCGCTTCCGTTTGCCCTGCCCGAGCCCGTGAAGAAGGCCCTGACAGTCGCGAAAGACCAACGCGACAAAGCGCAGCAAGAGACCATCGCCACATACTATCGGGACAATGACCCCGGACTCGAGTCACTCGATCAAAAGCTGGCAGCCGCCCGCAAACCCATTCCTGCCGACCCGGGACTGGTGCAACGACGCGATCATCTCGCCAACCTTGAGAAACTCCCGGCCGTGGATCCCCTCCACCAGCGGCTACGGCATGATCTCGCGCTCAGCACCCAACAACTCTCCCAAAAGCGCCTGACCGGTGCCCAAGACCTCGCTTGGGCCCTCATCAATACCCCGGCCTTTCTTTTCAACCACTAGATCAACCCCAATCCACCAAAGTCATGTTTCGAATTCCCGGACAATCAGCCAAAGACATCTGCGACCCCCATGCCGGAGTCACACGACGAGACATACTCAGGGTCGGAGGTGCCGGCATGCTCGGAATGTCGCTCGGCACGATGTTTCAGGCCAAGGCCCTCGCCGAGGAGAAGAAGGAATCGGGAGCTCCCGGCTGGGGCAAGGCAAAGAGCATCATCATGGTCTATCTGCAGGGCGGACCGAGTCACCTCGACCTTTGGGATCCGAAGGAAAATGTTCCCGACAACGTCCGTAGCGCCTTCAAGCCCATCCCCACCAAGATTCCCGGAGTCAACTTCACCGAGATTCTCCCGAATCTGGCCAAGATCAACGACAAGTTCACCATGATCAGGTCCATGAGCTACACGCCCAACGGCCTCTTCAACCATACCGCGGCGATCTACCAGATGATGACCGGCTATACCACCGACAAGGTCAGCCCCTCCGGACAGCTCGAGCCCCCCAGCCCCAAAGACTTCCCCAACTTCGGGTCCAATATCGTCAAGATGCGCCCGATGGACGAGCCCATGCTTCCCTTCGTCATGCTTCCCCGACCGCTCCAGGAAAGCAACGTGGTCGGCAAGGGCGGCAGTGCCGGTTTCCTCGGTAAGGCCTTCGACCCCTACACCCTCTACCCAGGCGGTAGCGACATGGACATGGAGAAAATGGCCCGCATCAAAATCGACGATCTCCAGCTGCGCCCCGACGTCTTCTCCCTGCGCCTCAGACGACGTGCCAGCCTGCGCAGCGCGATCAATGCGCAGATGCCCACAATCGACAAGGCCGTCGAGGAATACTCCCTCGACAAGTATTACGACCGCGCTCTCAACCTCATCGTGAGTGGCCGCGCCCGCGAGGCCTTTGCTCTCGAGCAGGAAAGCGACAAGGTTCGTGAGAACTACGGCAGGAACACTTTCGGGGACAGCTGCCTTCTCGCGCGCCGACTAGTCGAAGCAGGCACCCGAGTCGTCGAGGTCATCTGGCCCAAAGTCGCCAATTCCGACAACCACTCGTGGGACACTCACAAGGATCTCACCAGACGAATCAAAAGCCAGGGAGGACCGATGCTCGACCAGGGGCTCTCGGCCCTCATCTCCGATCTTGATGATCGTGGCCTCCTTGACGAAACCCTTGTGGTGGCTGTCGGTGAGTTCGGCCGCAGTCCCCAGAAGGGCGTGAGCACCTCCGGCAACGGTAACAGCGCCGATGGACGAGACCATTGGCCCTATTGCTACACCAGCGTCATCGCCGGAGCGGGTATCAAACGCGGCTACGTCCATGGCCAGTCCGACAAGACCGGCTCGGCCCCGGTCGAAGATCCAGTTCATCCCGGAGAGCTGCTCGCCACCGTTTACCATGCCTTCGGTATCGACCCCGAAACAATGGTCATGAACCACCTCAACCAACCAAGGGAACTGGTGAAAGAAAAACCGGTCCTGAAGCTCTTCAGTTGATCAAACGGTTGAAAAAAGGCCCACGAAACAAGAGGCAGGCCGGGGCGAGGTCTTGGCCTCCAACCTCTAGGTCCCGTGATACTCCTGCAAGGGAGTCACGGTGAGTTCCTTCTCCTGCAACGAACGAATGGCCCGCACGCTGGCCTCGGCAGCCGACAGGTTGGTGCAATGACTGATCTTGTATTGCACCGCACCGGAACGAATCTTGACCTCGTCCTCGCGGGCCTCGTGTCCACTCGGGGTGTTGACGATGAAGTCGATGTCACCGTTCTTCATCATGTCGATGACGTTCGGGCGCTTCTGTTCCGCGAGCTTGTAGAGCCGCTTCACCGGGATTCCCTCGGCCTGTAATCGCTTGTAGGTCCCCCCGGTGGCGTGAATGACAAATCCCAACTCGGCGAGATCGCGGGCCACCGCTACCGCCCGGTCCTTGTCCCGGTCGTTCACCGAAAAGAAGACATTGCCGCTGGTGGGAAGCGGGTTGAAGGCACTGATCTGGGACTTGGCATAAGCCATGCCGAGATCCATGTCGGCCCCCATGACCTCTCCAGTCGATTTCATCTCGGGCCCGAGGACGATATCGATCCCCGGGAAACGCCCCCACGGGAAAACCGCTTCCTTGACGCAGAAGCATGGAGGCAAAACCTCCTCAGTAAAACCAAGGTCGGCCAGCTTCTCGCCCACCATGATCTTGGCCGCCAGCTTGGCCAGGGGCACTCCGATCGATTTCGAAACAAAGGGAACGGTCCGCGACGCCCGGGGGTTCACCTCGATGACGTAGAGCTCATCATCCTTCACCGCGAACTGAATGTTCATCAAACCTCTTACCTCCAGCTCCCGGGCCAGAGCCTTGGCTCCAGTAACGATCTCCTCCTTGATCTTGTCCGAAAGACTGAAGGCCGGAATGACGCAGGCGGAATCACCCGAATGGATACCAGCCTGCTCGATGTGTTCCATGATTGCTCCCACAACCGAAGTTTCCCCATCGGAAATGCAATCGACGTCGACTTCAGTGGCATTTTCAAGAAATCGGTCCACCAAAATGGGACGGTCCGGAGAAAAATCGGCGGCGTTGCGGATGTAGCGGCGGAGCTCGTCGTCGCCGTAGACAATCATCATGCCGCGACCGCCCAGAACGAAGCTCGGACGAACTAACACCGGGTATCCGATGCGGTCGGCGATTTCGACGGCCTCGTCCTCGGACACCGCCGTTCCGGCCTCGGCCTGCTTCAGCCCGATCTTATCGAGGAGGGCCGAGAAAAACTTGCGGTCCTCGGCGAGCTCGATCGATTTGGGAGAGGTGCCAATGATCGGGACCCCGTGGCGTTCCAGATCGGCGGCGAGGTTAAGCGGAGTTTGCCCCCCGAACTGGACAATGACCCCGTCAGGCTTTTCCTGGTCGCAGATGTTGAGGACATCCTCGAGCGTCAGCGGCTCAAAGTAGAGCTTGTCCGAGGTGTCGTAGTCGGTGGAAACGGTCTCCGGGTTGGAGTTCACCATCACGGACTCAAATCCCAATTCCCGAAGGGCAAAGGAGGCGTGGACACAGCAATAGTCGAATTCGATGCCCTGCCCGATCCGGTTGGGGCCGCCCCCGAGAATGACGATCTTTTTCTTCTCGGTTTCCCGGGCCTCGTTTTCATCCCCATAAGTCGAGTAGTAATAGGGCGTGGCCGCTTCGAATTCCGCAGCGCAGGTATCAACCAAACGGTAAGTCGGGATGATCCCCTTTTCCTTCCGCTCGACCCGCACCTCGTCCTGACTCAGGCCCCGGGCTTTGGCGATCTGGACATCGCTGAATCCCAGCTTTTTGGCAGTCCGCAAATCGAGGTTTTTCAAGTCGCGCCCCGCCTCGACAATCACCCGCATGTTCTCAAGGAACCACGGATCGATCTGGGTGGCCTCAAAGACCTCTTCGACCGACCAGCCCTGCTCAAAGGCCACCTTGAGCCAGAAAATCCGCTCGGCATTGGGGACATGCAGCTTGCGCTCGACCTTTTCCCGGGCCGCCGCTGGATCCTTGCCGTCGAACCCGAAACCAAAGCGCCCGGTCTCGAGCGACCGCAAGGCTTTTTGCAGGGATTCCTTGAAGGTCCGGCCGATCGACATGGCTTCGCCCACCGCTTTCATCGACGTGGTGAGCACCGGGTCGGCGGTGGGGAATTTTTCGAAGGTGAAACGCGGGACCTTGGTGACGACATAGTCGATGGTCGGTTCAAACGAGGCCGGAGTCTCCCGCGTGATATCATTGGGAAGTTCGTCAAGGGTGTAGCCCACCGCCAGCTTGGCCGCGATCTTGGCAATCGGAAAGCCGGTGGCCTTGGACGCCAAGGCTGAAGAGCGACTCACCCGGGGGTTCATTTCGATGACAATGCAGCGGCCGGTCTTGGGATCGACCGAGAACTGGATGTTGGACCCGCCAGTTTCCACCCCGATCTCACGAATGACCGCAAAGGAAGCATCGCGCATGATCTG
>JALQTQ010000180.1:0-3635 GCA_023263995.1 Akkermansiaceae bacterium
TGATCCTGCCCCCGGAGAAGCTGCTCTCGAACCGCCCCGTCAGCAGGAAGGACTGACCCGGTGACATCCACAAAGGCCCTTCCGGAAATTCTCACTTCCTCATACGAAGACAGTTGCATCGTCTCAAGCTGCCAATTCCCGTCGGTCTTTTTCCAACGACACTCCCATCTTGCATTCACTTGCAGAGCCTCTCCACTCCCGACATCCCAACCGTCGACCTGCACGACGATTCGCGTCTCCGCCCCACCACCAGCAGGTGCAATCCCGACGACCTTGGTTTTGAAATGGATCGCTTGTTTCCGGTCAAAGGCATCACCGAGATCACGCAAGGCCTCAGCAAGGCCCATCTTTTGCAGATCCTCCCCCCCGGATTCCCAACGCCTCACCCCACGACCCACTGGCTGCAAGGACCGAGGACGCAGGGCGGGAGCAAGGAAACCCTCGACCATGAGACGGTCCACCTCTCCCTCATCACTTTCACCGAGAACGGCGTCCTTGAAGTCAGCAAGAACAAGCGAGATCTCCCCGGTCCACACTTCCGTGTCCCAACCATCCTCAGCCGGGTCGTCCTGTTCCGGGCGGATCACTCCGGTTCCTTCGATCATCCCGATTCCCTCCCGAACCTCAGCCCCCCCGACCTCGGCCACTTCGGACTCTGGCTCTTCGCCACAACCGATGTAAAAGACCGCAACACCCCAAAGTAGAATCCTCCTTGTCATTGTCTCCCTAGCCCATCGGGTAAAGAATTTCACGGCTCACCTCATCAATCCGCGCCAAAGTTTCATCGTCGAGCACCAGCCCGGCCGCCTTCAAGATCGGCTCCATTTGCGCCACCGAACGCACCCCCACAATCGTCGAGGCCACGAAATCATGCTGCTTGCTCCAAGCAGTAGCAAGAGTGGTGACATCCAAGCCCAAGTCCGCTGCAATCTTGCCAAAGCGTCTAGTCGAAGCGATGCTTCGTTCGTTCACAAACCTCGTCGCCATCGCCTTTTGACGAGCTCCCCCATTCTTGAGATATTCGGTAAAACGGGCGTCATCGGGCACTCCCTCATTGTATTTCCCGGTCAAAACCCCACCGGCCAGCGGACTGTAAGGCAAAAGACTGACCCGCTCGCGACGCAAACACTCGGCCAGCTCGTCCTCGTCCCGCCGATTGTTGAGCGAGAAATTATTCTGCACCGTGTCGACCCGAGCCAGGCCCTCGACTTCGCTGGTCCAGAGACTTTTCATCAATCCGTAGGAATTGTCGTTGCTCAAGCCAATGGCCCTCACCTTTCCTTCCCTCACAAACTCATCGAGAACTTCCAAGGTATCGGCAGCCCGCATCCCATGATCCGGCCAGTGGATCTGGTAAAGATCAAGGTAGTCTGTCCCCAGGCGACGCAAGCTGCCCTCGAGTGCCCGACGCAAGTGCACCCGGTCCAACGCGGCCTTTCCATGCCGAATGGGAGGATTGAACCACCCGTGCGCCGCCCCGGCCACTTTGGTGGCCACAATGACCGACTCGCGAGGGCGGTCCTTCAGCCACTCCCCCATCCATTGCTCGGTCAACCCGGCCAGCTCCGCAGTCGGAGGCACCGGGTAAACCTCGGCGGTGTCAAAAAAGTCAATCCCGGCCTCAACCGATTCATGCATGATCCGAAAACTCTCACCCTTGTCGGCTTGCGTTCCAAAGGTCATGGTCCCCATGCAAATCTCACTCACCACAATGCCGCTCGCTCCCAGACGCCGCTTTTCCATGTCCCAGCTTCTTTCCGCTCGCCCCACAAGGCAAGTTCCATTGCGAAAAACCTTTCTCTCCGACGCTGCCCTCGATTTTGGAAATACGAATTGCTTTTCATGAAAAGAGCGGCACGTTTCCACCCGACCCCGAGGAAATGAATCGAAGAACCAATTCCAGAACCGACCGCGGTTACGTTTGCGTCGAGCTCCTGACCCGCCTCGGCCAAGCCACGGGCCACCAGTTCGACATCGAACGCATCAACCAGCTCCTCGAGCTTGTTCACGGTCGGGCCGAAGGCGATCCGCTTGCTCAGCTAGCCTTTGCCGTCGATGAGCTCGCCCTGAAGGCGACCACGACTTTCCAACCCCTCAACCGTGCCATCTGGAACGCCAACTCGGACAATCCTCTCGTCTTCTGGAGCGAGGCTGAGGAACGCTACCTCATCGTCACCGGGGCAGGGGCTTTCAAGGTCCGGGTGGCCAGCTACGATGACGGCGAAAAACCCTCAAGCTCGATTTCCCGGGCGCAGCTTTCCCGGCGCCTCGGCTTGAAATCGGTCAACGAGCCGGTCGAGTATGCCATCATCCAGTCACGCACTCCGACCGAGGGCGCGAGCGTCGACACCGAAATTCGCGAGAGCGAGCAATTCCTGCGGCACTCAAGCTCCGGCCACGGTCACCTCGACCATCACCACCATAGCGACCTCCCCCCACTGCGCCGCTTCCTCCGCATCCTCAGGCCCGAACGCAAGGACATCCTCACGCTTCTCATTTTCTCGGTCTTCTCCGGAGTCCTCTACCTCGCCCTCCCCCTCGCAGTTGACACCATTGTGACCAACCTTGCCTTCGGGGCGCAGTCGGATCCCTACATCCAGGCCCTGGTCGTCGTCGCTAAGATCCTCGCCGTCTGCCTCGTTCTTCAAGCCCTTGTCCTAGGCTTCCAATATTATGTCGCCGAGGTGATCCAGCGCCGCATCTTTGTCCGCACCGCAAGCGAACTGGCCTTTCGCCTTCCACGGGTGCGCGCACAATCGCTCGATGGCATCCACGGACCGGAGCTGGTCAACCGCTTTCTCGACGTGGTGACGGTGCAAAAAAACACGACCTACTTCCTCCTCGAAGGAGTGAACCTGGTGGCCGCCAGTCTCATCGGGATGCTTCTCTTGGCCTTCTACCACCCCCTCCTCCTTCTCTTCGTGGGAGTGCTGGTCGTGCTCATCATCATCGTCACCTGGATCCTCGGACGCGGAGCGGTCGATTCCGCAATCGAGGAATCCATTCCCAAATATGATCTCGTGGCCTGGTTTCAAGAGATCGCGGCTTATCCATACACGTTCAAGGGGTCCGGCGGCTACGATCTTGCCTACCACCGCACCAATCTCCTTGCCACCAAGTTCGTGAGTGCCCGCAAGAAGCATTTTGGCAAGGTCTTCCGGCAAATCTCCGGCCTCCTCATTCTCTCGATCATCTCTAGCGTGGGCATCCTCATCCTTGGCACTTGGCTCGTACTCTCCCAGCAAATCACGCTCGGCCAGCTGGTGGCCGCCGAGCTCATCATGAGCAGCATCGTTTACTCCCTGCTCAAGCTCGGAAAAAAGCTGGAAGCATGGTATGATACCATGGCCTCGACCGACAAGCTGGGCCACATTTTTGATCTCAAAACCGAACCCTCCGCCGGCGAATGCCCGGTGGTCGATCCGAATCAGGGGATCTCCCTCGAGGCCCGAGACCTCGGCTTCGGCTACCCCCACCACAAGCCACTCTACACCAACCTCAACTTCGAGATTCAGGCTGGAGAAAAGATCGCCATTTACGGTCCTCAAGGCAGCGGGATGAGTTCGATGTTAAACCTCTTTTTCGCGGTCCGTCATCCCACCAGCGGCTCCCTTTCTCTGGACGGTCTCGATACC
>JALQTQ010000180.1:3645-7104 GCA_023263995.1 Akkermansiaceae bacterium
CCCGCAACTGGGATCTCGAAACCCTCCGCGAATCCATCCAGCTACTCCGACGCGACGAGTTCATCGAAGGAACAGTCATTGAGAATCTTCGACTCGGACGCACCGAAATCAACCTCAACGAGATCAAGGAGGCTCTTGAAAAGGTCGGCATCCTCGAGAACATCCTTCGCAAGAAAGACGGCCTCAACCTGCAGATCCAAGTCGGGGGATCGCCGCTGTCCTATACCCAGCGCATTTCCCTCCTCTTCGCCCGCGCCCTCGTTCAGAAACCCCGCCTCCTCCTCATCGATGAACTCTTCGACGGACTCGACCGACCTGCCTTCGACCACCTCAGCGAGCTCATTCTCGACTCCGGCCTTGCCTGCACCATCGTGGTGGCCACCCGCAACCGGGAGCTCCATTCCCGGTGTGACCGCGTCCTCAATCTTTGATCCGACCGCCCCCCGCCATGTTTGATCTTCCCGCCCTCACCCTGACCGGCTCCAACCGCAAGAGCTACTTTTTCAGCCGCCTCCTCATCATCGGGCTCGCCGCCGTGATCCTCTTTGTGATCTTGGCCCCATGGCGGCAATTCGTCACTGGCTCGGGCCGCGTCATCGCCTTCAATCCGCTCGACCGCACAGTGAATATCGAAGCCCCCATCGAAGGCCGCATCCGGATCCTCAATGTGGTGGAAGGCCAACCTATCAGGGCGGGAGAGGTCATTGCCGAGATCGAAGACAACGACCCAAACCTGCTCAAAAACCTCGAACAGCAGGAAGCACAATTGCAACGGAGACTGGACACAGAACGACAACGACTCGCCGCGGTGACCTCCAAAATGGAACAGCAAAAGCTGGCCAAAATCGAGGCCCTAAAATCAGGTCGAGAGAAAATTGCTTCCGCCCGCATTGAGAAAGAAACCGCTCAACTCAACCAAACCCGGGTCGAGAATCTTTTCAAAAAAGGGCTCGAATCCCAACGCAATCATGAAGCTGCGATCCTGCGCCGAGATTCGGCGGTGGCCGCCCTCAAGGCCACCGAAGCCGACCTAGCACAGACCGAGAAAACCTTCGACTCAACCATTTCCGCAACTCAAGCCGAGATGGAAGCAGCACGCGGCAGCATCGCAACAGCCGAGCGAGACCTCAAAAACATGGAAATCTCGGTCAACCGCACCTCCCGTCAGGTCATTACGGCGCCACGAGACAGCTACGTCCTCAAGGTCCCGGTAACCGACGGGTCCTACCTGAAACCCGGCACTCTGATCTGCCAACTGATTCCACAAACCGATTCCCGCTTTGTCGAAATCATGGTCGACGGAAACGACGTCTCGCTTCTCACCGCTCGCGATAAGGAAAATGATCTCCCCGGCAGCCCGGTCCGCCTTGCCTTCGAAGGATGGCCCGCCATTCAAATCATCGGCTGGCCCCAGCTGTCGATCAATACCTTCGGCGGGGAAGTGGTCTTCATCGATGCCACGGACGATGGCACCGGTAAATTTCGCGTGGTGGTCGGCCCCGCCACTGACAAGGTGAAACGATACGGCGAAGTCGGTGACGTGGAAGTCGAGTGGCCCGATCACGACACCTGGCTCCGTCAAGGTGTGCGCGCCCGCGCTTGGCTCCTGCTCGATGAAGTTCCGCTCTGGTTCGAAGTCTGGCGGCAAATCAACGGCTTCCCGCCCATCGGAAACGGAATCGAGGAGGCCGATCCCACCCTCAAGTAATTCTTCCCATGTTCTTCCGCCTTCTTCTGACTGCCCTCTCTCTCGCCAGCCTCTCGTTCTCCGCCCGTGCCGACCAGCCACTCGGACTGGAAGACATCCTCACCAGCGTCCGAAACCATTATCCGCCACTCCTTGCCGCATGGCTCGAACAGGACATCGCGGCGGGCAAGGTCCGACGAGCCGAGGGGGCCTTCGATCCCATCATCAGTGCCACCTTGATGACTCGGCCGCAAAATTACTACACCGCCAGCAACGGCAGCTTCATGATCACCCAGCCGCTGCGCGATTCCGGAGGAAAAGTCTACGCCGGATACCGCCTCACCTCGGGCTTTCTACCGGACTACGACCGTAAAATCCGCACCGCTGACGGTGGTGAGGCCGTGGTCGGTTTTACTCTCCCCTTCCTGCGCAACCGGGATTTCGACAGCCGCCGAGCCTCTTTGACCCAAGCCCAACTTGACCGCGAACTGGCCCGCCCCGATATCCTCCGGCAATCCCTCAATTTCCTCCGAGCCTCCCGCATCGCCTACTTCAACTGGGTCGCGGCCGGTCAGGAACTGGAAGCAGCCGAGGCCCTCCTCAAGGTGGCCAAAGACCGCGACACCGCCCTTGGCGATCAACTGAACGAGGGAGCCATCGCCGCCATCGTGCGAGTCGACAACAAACGGCTCGTGGTGGCCCGCGAAATCGGAGTGATCAACGCTCAGCGCTCATTCGAGCAAGCGAGTATCGCCCTTTCCCTCTTTCATCGCGATCCACGTACCGGTGCCACCATCATGCCCGAAAGGAAAGAACTTCCCGCGAGCTTCCCGCCCATCCAATTCCTCGATCAACTAACCCTGGTCAATGACCGTGGCCGCGCCATTTTCCGCCGCCCCGAAATCCGCCAGATCGAAATCTTGATCGCGAAAGCCAAAATCGACCGACGCCTCGCCCAAAACGACCTCAAACCCAACCTCGACCTCACCGTTGAGCTGAATCAGGCCCTCGGCGGCGACCTTCCGAAAGACATCGAAAACACCGAAGTCACCGCACTTATGGAATTTTCGGTCCCCATCGGGAGAAACGAAGCCAAAGGCCGCATCGAAGCCATCACCGCCAACTTGGCCCAACTCGATCAGGAAAAAACCTTTGCACGCGAGAGCATCATCGCCGATGCCAACGACAGCTTCTCGGCCGTCACCGCCGCCTACCAAACCCTCGAGCAAACGGCCGAAAACGTCCGCCTTTCCGAACAACTCGAAGAAGCCGAACAAGACAAATTCAAAGAGGGCGCCACCGACCTCCTCGCGGTACAAATCAGGGAACAGGCCACTTTCGACGCCCGGATCCTCAAAATTAACGCCCTCAGAGACTACTTCAGAGCCCTCGCCGATTACTTCGCCGCGGTGGCCAAGGACGCACCTACCCACCTTACCCCGGTTTCACGCTGATTCTCCGACCAATCCCGGGCCGTCCGGGGCATGACACGATTTTTCCTCACCGAAATGGACGCTCTCGCTCTCGCCGCTGCCTTTCTCCTCGGGCTTTTGGCCCGACAGGTCAGGCTTCCACCGATGGTGGGCTTCCTCCTCGCGGGCTTCGCCCTTCGAGCCTTCGATCACCCTTCCTCCCCCAGCCTTCAGACCATTTCCGACCTTGGTGTCACCCTCCTGCTCTTTCTCATCGGCCTGAAGCTCCAGGTCCGCACCCTGACCCGACCGGAAATCTGGGCCACTACTTCGATCCACAGCACCCTCGTCCTCGCCCTC
>JALQTQ010000181.1 GCA_023263995.1 Akkermansiaceae bacterium
TGACCAACCTTTTGTTTTCCGGAACAGGTGCCAACCAGACGCAGAGCTTCACCTTGACCGTCGACAACGATGGCGAGAACAATGACCTCACCATCACCGAAGTCACCTTTTCGGGTGGGGATGCCGCTGATTTTGCCGGGGGCCCTCTTCCTGGCCCGATCGCTCCGGGAGGTCAGGATTTCCTCGGGATCAACTTTACCCCTTCCGCCGGACCCAGGACATACAACACCACCGCGATCATCGCGTCCAACGACCCGCAGAAGCCTTCCTTTGAAGTGGCAATCGAGGTGGTGGTCATCGATCCTGCGATCCGGGTTGAAGGAGATCTGGCGTTCGGCGAAGTTTCCGGTGATTCGGTGTCGCGGATGGTCACGGTTTTCAATGATGGGGTGACCCAGAACCTTGAGGTCACCGGTGCTGTGGTGACCGGATCGCGTGCGGGTTTCTATTCCGTGATTCCGTCCAACGCCACCATTCTTCCGGGGGAATCGAACGTATTCACCATCACCCTGGACCCGGCCGGCGAATCCGGGGGGTTCAACGGCAATCTTGAGATTACAAGCAACGACCTTTCCCGGCCCATCATCACCCTGCCGCTGACGGCTCAGACGCCTTTCGGACCGCTGGCGAGTCATTTGGTTTCTCACTTCACTTTTGACGAAAGTGCCGCGGTGGGAAATGACACTGGCCTTTTCAACTTGGATGGCACGGTGATGGGTGACGCAGCTTACACCTCAGATTCCCGAATCGGCGGGGGGGCTCTTCGTCTGGATGGCGACGCAGACTCCATGGTGCTCGGTGGAGGGAGTGAATTTTCCGGTCTCGATGACAATGGGGTGGGCTTTACGCTGGCGGTTTGGGTGAATCTTGACGAGGCGGCCGTGGGCAACATGAGAATCTTTTCCACTTCCATGCCGGGTGGTTTTACTGCGCAGGGATGGGGTGTTGGTTTTGGGACCGTGGAAAGCGGCAATCTGCTTGCGACGACCTATGGGCGCTTGGATTACCGGAGCCCGGCCGGGACTCTCTACACTCCCGGCCAGTGGCATCACGTGGCTTACGTCTATCGTCAATCGCCCATCAGCGAGGTTGAGTTCTTCATTGATGGGGTATCCGTGGGGACCACAGTCTCCAGTGCGGCGACAACGGGCCTGAATAACACCGGAGATGATTTTGCCATCGGGGGCTTGGGTCTCCCCGGCGATCCCCAGTCATTTTCCGGCAAGCTCGACGACCTCAGGATTTACAATATTGAACTTTCAGAGGAGGTGATCGCGTCGCTTGCCAACAACGAAGTTTTGGAAGGCGGGCTTGAAGTCATCTCCACCGAGGTGCTGGAGGGAGCCTTCCGTCTGACCTGGAACTCCCTTCCGGGCCGTAGCTATGTGGTTTCCCGATCCTTTGACGATCCCAACATTGGGCTCGTTGCTCTCGAGAACTGGGAGGAAATTGCCGGGGGGATCGAGGCCACCGAAGACACCACGAGCTTTGCCGATACCAACCCGCCAGTTGGCGCGAGCCGGGTTTTCTATCGTGTCAGCGAAGCCCCGTAGTCCGGGTTCTCTTTTCGTCTGTCATGAAGATTCGCTCCCTACTTTTTCTGGTGGGTGCAGCCGTGATCTGGGAAAACCCGTTGTGGGCTGAACTGGTCGCGCATTATCAGTTCGACGAACCGGGAAACTTGGGGCGAGATGACGGTAGATTTGAACTCACTGGAACTCCGGGAGGCAATGCCCGGTTCTCCAGCGATGCCCGTCTGGGAGGCGGGGCTCTTCTTCTCGATGGAAACGGCGATTACCTCAGTGTGCGCGGAAGTACCGAATTTTCCGGCCTCGATGATGATGGTGACGGTTTCACTCTGGCGACTTGGATCAAGGCTGATTCGCTGAGCGGGGTGCGGCGGATCTTTTCCACTGGGATGTTTTCCGGCTTCCAGGGGAATGGCTGGGGGGTGGGAATGAGCGGAGCCAGCTTGTTTGGAACCACCTACGGGATTCGGGATTTTAACGCCGATTCCAATGCGCTTACAGCCGGGGAATGGCACCATGTGGCCTATGTCTTTCGGCCGGCGGCGGGTCAGATCCGTTTTTATGTGAACGGATCTTTCGTGACGACGAGGTCCGGCAACTCCGGAATGAATGACACGAGCCGCGACTTTATCTTGGGAGGAATCGCCCTTCCTGGAAACGGCCAGTGGTTTCAAGGCCGAATCGATGATCTCCGCATTTATGATCATGAGCTTTCCTTTGGGGAAATCTCTGCTCTGGCCAATCCGGTCGACATCGACATCGAGTATTTCTTTACCTCAGCTTCGCCCTTGGCATCGTCTGGTTCGACCACCCTTTCATGGGCGGTGAGCGGAGCAGACACGGTGATTCTTGACGGGGGAGGTTTCACCGAGGAAGCGGTAGCAATGACCGAAAGTGGTTGGGTGGTTCCGCTAACGGAAACGACCACCTTTACTCTGACTGCGAGTGTCAGAGGGGTCGCGGTCTCGCGGGAACTCACCGTGTCCGTGACCGGGAGCGCCGAGGAACCTGAAATCAGCGAGTTTGTGGCCTTCAATGTCACCGGCCTCACCGACGAGGATGGGGAAACTTCGGACTGGATTGAGGTGCGCAATGACAATCCCTTCGATTTGGCATTGCACGGCTGGTTTTTGACCGATGATCCGCTCGACCTCACCAAGTGGGAATTTCCCGCGGTCTCGCTTCCTCCGAACGGGTATCTCGTGGTCTTTGCCTCGGGAAAGGATCGTCGCCAGGCCGGTGCCGCGTTGCATGCCAATTTCCGGCTCTCCGCCTCGGGAGAGTACCTCGCTTTGGTCCGCCCCGACGGGACAGTAGCCCGGGAGTTTTCTCCCAACTTTCCGCTGCAGCTGGAAGACTATTCCTATGGCCCCACCGCGACCGGGGAGGGTTATTTCGAGCCAACTCCTTTTGCCGCCAACGGCTTCCCGCTCACCAGCCTCCCTCCCATCATTGAGGAGGTGACGGAAAACCCTTCCCAGCCAGTGGCTGGCGAAGCGCTGCCCATTTCTGCCATCGTGGCCTCAACCGGTCCGGCGGTCGCCGAGGTCATGCTTCACTACCGCGTCAATTTTGGACCGGAAGTCACACTGCCGATGTCGTCTGTTGAACCCGGAATCTACCAGGCCAGTATTCCGGCTGCCGCTTATGGTGAAGGTGACATGGTCCGGTGGTATGTCGCCGCCCAATCGGAGGGTGGGGGTAGCTCCCGCCTCCCGGCTTTCGAGGATCCCATTGAGAGCGCGGAGTATTTCGGAACGGTGGTGGCGGATTCTTCTATGACCACCAACTTGCCGGTCCTTCACTGGTTTGTCCAAAATGAATCCGCCAGCCTGACCCGCACCGGGACCCAAGCCTCCCTGTTTTACAACGGGGAATTTTACGACAATGTCTATTGCCGAATTCGAGGTCAATCGGCGGCCAGTTGGCCCAAGCACAAATTCAAGTTTGATTTCTATCAGGGAGGGAAGTTCCGTTTTGATCCTGGGCAACCACGGGTCGAGGAATTCAACCTGCAGTCCTTTTACCGAGAAATGTTCACCCAGTCGTCGAACACCTCCTATATGCGCGAACCGTTGATGTTTCGATGGATGCGGGAAAACGGGGTGGCGGCTCCGGAGAGTTTTCACCTGCATGTTCGTCGCAATGGCGGGTTCTACGGGCTCTTCGCCTTTGTTGAACAAGTGGATGATGATTTCTTGGAACGGTTTGGCTTCAACCCCGAAGGGGAAATGTACAAGGCCGCTTGGCAGGGGGGGGGACCTGCCACCCTGGCTCCCAATCCCGTCCCGGGCCAGTACCGCAAGGCGACCGCCAAAACCGAACCATGGACCAACTTTGTCGACTTCTGTGCCGGGATCAACTCAGTGGAGCGATTCTCTTACGTGTGGGATCATGTGGATGTGGCTCAGTGGATCAATTGCCTGGCAACCATGAACGTGCCCTTCAATCACGATCAGCTCACCAAGAACTACTATGTTTACCGGGAGCCTGAGACCGGGGAGTGGCATCGCTTTCCTTGGGATGCCGACCAGAGTTTTCCGATCGGGCAATACATCACGGGGGAAAACTGGACCAACCCGCTTTACGGAGATAGCAACCACACCCAGGAGCTCAGCGGTGGAAGTCCCAATCCGGCGTGGCGAAATCGGATGCACGATGCCATCATGGACAATCCGGTGACACGCGAAATGTACCTGCGGCGGGTCAAGACCCTTGTGGGGCGAGGCTTGGCCGATGAGGGTGGAGGGGCGTCTTATCTGGAGGAGCAGGTCGAAGGTTACCGGCAACTCCTCTTCGATGATGCCGCTGCCGATCGCCGCTCCTGGGCGTCGAGGGGCGTGAACCTCAGTTCACTCCAAGCGGGCGTGAACGAAATCCTCAATACTGCGATCCCTCAAAGAAAGATCCATCTCTTTGAGACCTACTCCGTGGGTGGAGCCATCCCTCTTCTTCCCGGTGCCCAAGCATCTCCGGCGTCGGTGGCTTTTGGGCAGGTCGAGTATCAACCCGCCAGCGGGAACCAAGACGAGGAATTCATCGAGATCCAAAACCCCGGCGACGCGGCCATCGATCTCTCCAACTGGACGCTTGAGGGCGGGGTGAGGCACACCTTTCAAGCCGGAACGGTGATTGCGGCCGGGCAATCGCTCTACCTCTCGCCGGATTCCGCCGCCTTTCGTCAACGGGGAATCAGTCCGACCGGGGGAGAGTCCCGCTTTGTGCAAGGCAACTATGAGGGACATCTGTCAAATTTCGGGGAACTCCTGGCTATTCGTGACCATCACGGCCGGGAAATCATTTCCATTGTCTCACCGGTCGACCCCTCAGATCTGCAGCTTTATCTCGCGGTCAGCGAGATCATGTATCACCCGCTCTCGGACACAGATGAGGAGTTCATTGAGCTTCTGAATATCAGCGATTCTGTCACCCTTGACCTGGGAGGGGTGCGCTTCACAAATGGTATTGATTACCTCTTTCCTTCTGGAACGACCCTCGCGCCGGGGGAACGGGTGGTGGTCACGCAGTCCCAGTTTGCCAATCAGACCCGGTTGAGCAATGGAGGCGAGGCCCTCAAGCTGGAGGGTCCCGGGGGTGAGACCATTCGGGAATTCCGGTACGATGACGGCAATCGCTGGCCGGTGGCGGCCGACGGAGGTGGGGCCAGTCTGGTTTTGATCAATCCGGAAGCGAATCCGGATCATCGTCTTCCCGGCCGCTGGCGGTTGAGTGCAGCAGTGGGTGGGAGCCCGGGCACGGACGATCGCATTTTTTTCAATGGCACCCCGTCGGATCATCTCGACCGGGATGATCTTTCGGCGCTCCTCGAGCACTTTCATGGAACCACCGAGGAGGAAGCGGATCCCGCCGAAATCAAGTTGATCAACGGGGGCACGAGCGTCACCCTCCAATTCAAGAGGCAAGTGGCGGCTGATGACGTGTCCTTTGTGGTGCAATCATCCAAGGACCTCCACGAGTGGGTGGACGTGGTTCCCGATCTCACGGCAGTTGGTCCCTATGATGGCACCGGTCGGCAGACGGAGAATCTGATTTTTTTCATGGAGGAGGGAGATAGGTCTTTTTTTCGCCTCCGGGTCATGCTTAATTAGTGTTGAGAAATTGGCCCGATCTCATCTCGTTCACCTTTCTTGAATTGTCTCACACCATGACCTCCAGGAGCCCGTGCGACGGCCGGGTCAGATTTATGGGCCGATCTTCGGTGAGGACAACGACGTCTTCGGTGCGGACGCCGAATTGGTTTTGAAGGTAGACGCCAGGTTCGAGGGTCAGGGTCATTCCGGCTTCGAGTGGGATTTCCGGAGCACCTTGAGAAAGGGGCGGGGCGGGGTCGTGGGTTTCAAGCCCGATGTGATGCCCGAGGCCGTGGGAGAAGACCTCGCCGTGACCGGCGTCGGTGATGACCTTGCGCGCGACTTGGTCGAGTTCCCGGTTGGTCCGGCCCACGGTGGCGGCCCCAAGCGCTGCTTCCAGAGCCGTGCTGACGAGATGGTGAATGTCGCGCATGTGCTGGGTGGCCCGGCCAAGGCAGATCGTGCGGGTCATGTCCGAGGCATAGCCTTGATGGATCACCCCGAGATCGATGAGAAGTATCTGGTTTTTGCCAATCACCGAGTGGTCGGGAAGGTGGTGAATTTCCCAGCAATTGGCCCCGGCGGCCACGATGGGATTGAAAGAAAAGGCATCGACGTCTTCCCGGTGGGCCATTTCGGCGAGCAGGAGACCTTGGACGCCTCGTTCGGTCATGTCGGGGCGGATTTGCGGAAGGACGGCGGTCAGGATGGCTTCGTTGATCCGTTGGGATTGCGCCATGAGTGCCACCTCGGTCGGTGATTTGAGTCGGCGAACATGCTCGATCACCGGTTGCGGATCAATAGCGTGGGGAGACAGCTTTTCCCGCCAATAGGCGAGATTTCGGGCACTGATTGATTGGTCGATCCCGAGGGTGAGAGGGGCGGAAGGGAGGCGGCGGGAAATGGCTTCGGCGGGTTGCGGGTGGGTTTCGAGTTCAAGGACCCCGGCGAGCGGGCGGGTTTGCTCCTCGGCCCAGGGCAGAGTGCGGAAAGCGGTCACGAGGCGGAAATCATGCGGGGTGACGATCAGGGCGCGTGGCTCCCCCTTGAAGCCGGTGAGGTAGCGGACGTTGGCGGGGTCGGTGGCAATGACGGCGTCGAGTGCGAGTGCAGCGAGGTGAGTGCGGACTTGACTGAGGCGCTGCCTCATTTCTTCAGGTGAAAAGAGAAAGGGGGAATTCATGGCTCGCCCTGATGGTGGGAAAAATCGCCAGTCAGGAAAAGCGTGTGATGGCAGAGTCGTATAAGCACCCATGGTGGGCGTTGGAAAGTCGGGGGGACCGTCCGGGCTGATTGCTGGGTTGTTGTTACTGGCTCTGGTCATCGTGTTGATTGGGCTCGTGCGGTTGGGTTCCGAGGCTGGAAACGAATTGCGGGTTGCGTGTGCCGCTGCTTTTCGAAAGCCCATGGAAGAGATTGCGGAGCGGTATGAGAATGAGACCGGCATTCCGGTGGTTCTGAACTTCGGGGGGTCGGGAGCC
>JALQTQ010000182.1 GCA_023263995.1 Akkermansiaceae bacterium
TCGCTTCGTCGTCGCTTCGTCGTCGCTTCGTCGTCGCTTCGTCGTCGCTTCGTCGTCGCTTCGTCGTCGCTTCGTCGTCGCTTCGTCGGCTCATGCTGATCGGCAGCCTGCCAATCTCGCCGCTCATGGCTCAGGAAGAACGGTCAGAACAAGACCTCCTTCGTCACTCGTGGGTTCCTTCAAACGCCTTCCGCTCACTCGCCCCTGATCTCCAACGACACCGGCGTCTTCATGACACCAACGGCGACGGTTGGTGTGATTTGTGGATAAACCTCATGGGGCTGGAAGGTGCTCCAGCCGATCTCAATGGTGACCTTGATAGCGATGGGTTTTCCGCTTACGAGGAGATGCTTCTCTGGACGGATCCAAAGCGTCCGGACCCAAATCCCCGTCCACTCAGTGCCATTGAAGTCCAGATCGCCCGACAAGAAAAAGAGGTCGCCCAACAACTCCAGATTGAAAGGTTGAGAATCCAACATCGCGAGATGATTGCCCAAGCGGAAAAAGCAACGAAACGGGCTGAAGAGAAAAAGCACTTGTTTCGCCCAAAACAGGAACGCCGGCAAAATGATCTCTCGCGTCTATCCTCGTTTCTTGCCGGGCAAACCAAGCGGGAACTGGCAGAGGCCCGGAAATTCCGGGGTAATTCTTCGACCTCATCCTGGCGCACCCTCTCAGGAATCGATTCCCGGGGACGCCCGACTTTCAAGCGAACCTACAACGAGGATGCCGCCATTTCCATCCAGGCCGATGTCCTCTGGGAAGGTGGCTCCTCCCCCCTCCCTGATCTCGATGGCTCGGGAATCCCCCCGGTAGGAATTTGGGACGACGGCGCGGTCCTTCCAACCCACCAAAATTTGGCAGGGAGGGTAATCTTGGGCGAGGGTGCTACATTCTCTGAGGCGGCTGCGGAATTCCAAACAGAAATGGGCTTAGACCCGGGAGATCCTTTTTACCAAAATCACCCGACCGGGGTTGCCGGGACGTTGGGAGCGACCGACCTGAATCTCCCCCGCTACCGAGGAATTGCCTCGGGGGTCACCATCAAAAGCTATCATCTGTTTGATGACTATTCCGAAATGGCCGCGGCAGCGCGGGGTGGCATGCTCTTTTCCAATCATTCCTATGGAAACTATGCCGGGTGGATTGACGAATTTCGATGGGCTGGTCCGTCCGACTTTGCGAGCGAAGACCCCGAATTCGGAGCCTACACCAGAGACACCAAAACGATGGATGCCATCGCCTATCTTGCCCCGCACTATCTCACCGTCTGGGGAGCTGGAAACGAGGCCGTCCATGGGGTCAGTCGGGTGGCCGGCGGGGGATACGCGATCAATGCGGATGGGGACTGGAAAAATGGCTTCGAACTGGAACTCTACCCGGACGATCCCCGCTACCTGAATTTCCCCCCAAATGCAGGCACTCCACTACCGGGTGCTACGGCCCTTCCCGCCGAGGGTTTCGGCACTGCCGGCCCCGGTTTCGATACCATTGTCTCGACAGGATGTGCCAAAAACGCGATCAGCGTCGGAAATGTCCGAGACTATTTGGAAACCGTGAATCAGGAAGAGCTCGCACTTCCCTACACTGAGCCCACTCACCTGACCTTGGCTGATACGTCCTCCCGGGGACCCACCGATGACGGGCGGATCAAGCCCGATCTGGTGGCAAATGGGGAAAATGTCGACACCCTGGATGCCTCCAAAGACACCGGGACCGCGCAACAGCGGAATGGCACCTCCTACTCCGCTCCCGGAGTGACCGGGACTCTGGCCCTCCTCCAGCAACTTCACCAGGATCTTGGAGGGACCTCCCCCCTTCTTTCATCCACCTGGAAGGCCCTTCTCTGCAACACCGCGACCGATGGCGTTCAGCTTCCCGCCTATCTCGGAACGGCTGCCCAGACAACCACTTTGGAGGGGCCGGATTATTTCTTCGGGTGGGGAGCCTGCAACGCTCTCAGAGCTGCCGAAGTGCTTCTTCAAAATGCCCGCAGTGGATCAGGTTCAGTCCACCTCTGTGAGCACCTCCTGGCCGACGGAAGCACCATTGAGATTCCCATTCTACACGATGGCGTCTCGGACGAAATCAAGGTGATGATTTGCTGGATCGATCCACCTTACCAAACTCAACCGACCGGAGGTCTCGAGGATGAAGTGAATGATCCCGAATCCCACCTGGCTGACCCCGACCGGGTCGCCAACCGCCAGCGGCTCATGAACGACCTCGACCTCCGCGTGATCAGCCCCGACGGCCAGACCATCTACCAACCCTGGGTCATTGAGCCAGGCGATGATCCCGCCAACCCGCTCAAAAAGGCCGTTAAAGGCGACAATTTCCGGGACAACATCGAACAGGTGGTCATTCCGGCACCGGTGCCCGGTGACTATCTGGTTCGCATCTCCCACAAGGGCACGCTCAAGGCGCTGCAACTGTTGACGCCTCCCGCCCCGAACACCTTTCTCCCTGAATCGGCCCAATTTCAACTTGTGACTGGCCAGACTCAGTCCGTTTCCATCTGCATCACCGGGAATGCCGATCCCTTCCCGGTGATTCCAGCTTTGAGTCCCCCCACCATCATTGGTTCTTCCATTTACTTCGAATTGAAAGAACACCTTGGAGTTCACTATCGCATCGAAAAGTCCACCGATCTGATCACCTGGACTCCGGTTTCCAGTCTCGCCATTGAGGTCACTTCCTTCCCCCAGGCGGTCGGCCCCTTTTCCCAGCAACCCGGGGACCCGAAAACCTTTTATCGTGCCAAAGCCATCCCAGCCTCAGAATAGATGAAACTCCTGCCCCTCACCCTCACCCTCCTCGGTGCTCCTTTCGGATCAGCCGCTGTGATATTCACCCGGCTTCCCGATTCGCCATCCGATTTCATCCGCGACCCCGTCGAGTTGGACTTCGATGGTAATGGTTCGGTTGACCTTGTGTTTCGAATGCAACCAAGACCCAGTACCCTCCCATTTCTGCAAGCACTCATCCCGGCCCATACCGCACTGCTGGAGGAAGTCAGGAGCGACGGATTCAACGGAGATTTCAGGCGTGATCCCGGGTTCATCATCGATTCGTTGGAAGGGCGGCCTCTCTTTGGGTATGCCGACCACTGGAAGGAGGATCCCAACGAACTCGCTGGTTTCTATTTAGGCTCCTACAACGAATTCGGAAACGTCGGTGAAGGAAGTTTTGGGGCGAAGGAAGGTTTCCTTGGCTTGCGCTTTGAAAGAGACGGACAAACCCACTACGGCTATGTAGAGATTCGGGGTCATGAATCCAGCCGGTTTTCTCTCCTTTCCTACGCATGGGAGTCCACCCCCGATGCCGCCATCCTCACCGGGGCCATCCCGGAACCTTCCACCTCCCTGCTGCTCGTCTTGGCTTCGACGTTTCTTTGGAAACGCAGACGAAAGCCGTAGCTGGTTTCGGCATTCGGATTGATGAAACGTTACGGGTTGGGCGCCTGCTCCCTATCGGCCCCGCTTGGATTTGGGCAAATCGAGAGATTTGGAAAGACACCGTCGGTGAAATGAGGTGTAAAGGTCACCGGTCATGCCCGCCGATTCGAACAAGTCCCAGAAGCCCTGGTGGGAACAGTCGCCCGATGAGGCGTGCGCCCTCCTGGACACCACGCCCGGAAGTGGACTCAGTCGCGACGAAGCCAAGCGGAGGTTGGCCCGTTATGGCCGAAACGAGCTACCCCCGCCCGAAATCCAATCCCGGTGGACCATCCTCTGCAACCAGCTTCGCTCCGTTCTGGTGGCTCTGCTGACCGCGGCGGCCATTGCTTCGGCAGCCTTCTCCAACTGGGTCGAAGCCTTCGCGGTTCTGGCGGTCCTCATCATCAACGATCGGCTACTTGACCGAACTGCAGGCCGTCCGCTCGATGGAAGCGCTCCGTCTTTTGGGGACCACTTTTGCCAAGGTTATCCGAGGGGGGCAACTCGCACAAGTCGAGGCCGTCGCACTGGTGCCCGGCGATCTGGTGGTCGTGGAGAGTGGGGACCACGTCGCGGCCGACCTCCGCCTCGTTGAGACTGCGCAACTGCAGGCCGACGAATCATCTCTGACGGGAGAGTCCATCCCATCCGGCAAGCAATCCGGGCCGGTCGCACCCGACGCCCCCATCGCCGAGCGGAATTCCATGCTTTACCGTGGCACCGCGGTGACCCGCGGATCGGGACGGGGCGTGGTGGTGGCCACGGGCGTCGCCACCGAGTTGGGGACCATTTCCGAACTGGTGGCCGGTGCCAAAAAGGAAGAAACGCCGCTGGAACGCCGCCTCGCGGTCCTCGGCCACAAGCTGGTCTGGCTGACTCTCGTCCTCGCGATGATCGTGGGAACCCTCAGCATTTCCAGTGGAACCGAACTGCGTCTCGCCATCGAAACCGCGATCGCCCTGGCTGTGGCCTCGGTCCCCGAAGGACTTCCCATCATCGCCACCCTCTGTCTCGCCCGCGGGATGCACCGCATGGCCCGACGCAAGGCCCTCGTCAATCGCCTGAGCGCGGTGGAAACCTTGGGAGCGACCAGCGTGATCTGCACCGACAAGACCGGAACCCTGACCGAAAACCGCATGACTGTGGTGGCCCTGATGGTCGAGAGCGGTTGCTACCGCGTGAGCGGCGAAGGAATGACCACCGAGGGAACCTTCACTCGGATCGACGACAGCGGAACCCCGGTGAACGAGAAGGACCTGTCAATCGCGCTCCGCATCGGAGCCCTGTGCAACAACGCCGAGCTGACCGGGGAAGGAGTGGGCGATCCTCTGGAAGTCGCCCTGCTGATTGCCGCCGCCAAAGCTGGGATTGGGGCCCGTGAACTGGCTGCCACCCTCCCCCGGGTGCGCGAGGTCGCTTTCGATTCCGAAAGAAAAACCATGGTCACGGTTCATCGCGACGAGGCCGCCAACGATTTTCTGGTCGCTGTCAAGGGAGCACCCGAAGCCGTGCTCGCCCGCTCAATTTTTCTCGATGAACAGCAAAGGCAGGAATGGCTTGAAGCCAACGAGGATTTCGGACGAAAGGGACTTCGGGTCCTGGGGCTGGCCTGCAAGCGCGTGAGTAGGCCGGACGAAGAACTCGACTCGGACCTGACCTGGATCGGCTTGGTTGGCATGCACGACCCACCTCGTCCCGAAGTCATCTCCGCGATCGCGGAATGCCAAAAGGCCGGCGTCACCATCGTCATGGCTACCGGTGACCAAGCGGTCACTGCCACCAGCGTGGCGCGTTCAGTCGGGATCCGGGGAAATCTCGAGCCCAAGCCCGGAAAAGCACTTGAGGGCTGGGAACACTTACCGGAAGCCGACCAAGACGAGCTCGCCCAGACGGCCGTCTTCTCCCGCGTCAGCCCCAAGGAAAAACTCGACCTCATCAGCCTGCATCAGAGCCGGGGACACGTGGTGGCGATGACCGGCGACGGCGTCAACGATGCCCCGGCTCTCAAAAAAGCCGAAATCGGAGTCGCCATGGGGCAGCGGGGCACCGATGTCGCGCGCGAGGCCGCCGACATGGTCCTGCAGGACGATTCCTTTGCCACCATCGTGGCGGCCATCCGGGAGGGTCGGGTGATTTTCGCCAACTTGCGTGCCTTTGTGGTCTACCTTCTGTCCTGCAACTTGAGCGAGATCATGGTGATTGGCTTGGCCAGCCTCGCGGGTAGCGGTCTCCCTCTTCTCCCCTTGCAGATCCTTTTTCTCAACCTGGTCACCGACGTCTTCCCCGCACTCGCTCTCGGCGCGACGCGCGGTTCGCCTGCCGTCATGACAATCGGCCCTCGGCGCGCCCGAGAGGCCCTGGTCATCAAAACACAATGGACCGTCATTTTCCTTTATGGCCTGACAATCACTCTCTCTGTCTTGGCCGCCTTCCACCTGGCCCAAAGATGGCTGGGCGTGAACTCGGGAGCAGCGGTCACGGTCAGCTTCTTGGCGATCGCCTTGGCCCAACTTTTTCACGTCTTCAACATGCACGCCGCGGGTAGCCGCCCCTTTGTCAATGAAGTCACGACCAACCGCTGGGTCTGGGGTGCCGTCGCCCTGTGCCTCGTTCTGCTAGCCGCGTCGATGTTTGTTCCCGCGATTGCGGAGGTTCTGGAGCTTGAATCACTGGAACCACGCGCTTGGCTTCTGGTGATCGTGGCAGGCGGGGCACCCTTCACCATCGGGCGATTAATGACCGTCATCCGCGATCTCGTCGCTACGAGCAACCGAAAAAAGAAAGCACCAAAATGATCGGGCTTGCCAAAGACCGTCGCTCAATTCCCTGATGGTCGTCGGGACCGGACTCCTTCTGCCAAGACGAAGAAAATCCGGTCCCGATCAACCGCGAGCGGTCATGGCTTCTTCCCCTTTCTCAACGGACTCACTCGAGAGACCGAAAAGACCGAAAGACCGAACTTCAGACTGAAAAAACGAGGGTAAGCCTTGCCCCCACGCCACCCCGCGAGCGGCGCATCAACCTGTCAGAGGCAAGCGACGGAGCCGCCACGGCAGAGCACAGTGGCCCCACGTTCACGGCCGAGGCAGATCGCCCGCCCCCAGCGCCGGTGGTCGACTCCAGATGAAAGAAAAAAAGTCTCCCTCCCCGACTTGCCCCGTCTCGCAGGGTCGCTTAGTCTTCGGGTGAGCCGGAATGGTGGAATTGGTAGACACGCCAGATTTAGGATCTGGTGCCCTTGGGCGTGCAGGTTCGACCCCTGTTTCCGGTATCTTCCAGCCGCAGCTCCATGAGACTCCTTATTTCCCCGCTTCTTGTCCTGAGCCCGCTTCTTGTCAGTGCCGCCGACAAGGTCGATTTTTCGCGCGAAGTCCGTCCTATCCTCAACACCAACTGCCTGCCTTGCCACGGTGGCGTTAAGAAAAGCGGGGGAGTCTCCTTTCTCTACCGTGAAGAAGCCCTCGCCACCGGCGACTCCGACAAGCCCACTGTGGTCCCGGGCGATCCCATGGCCTCCGAGATGCTCATCCGTATCCTGAGCGACGACCCGGAGGAGGTGATGCCCCAGCCCAAACACGGCCCACCCCTCAAAGACCACGAAGCGGACCTCATCCGGCGCTGGATCGAGCAAGGT
>JALQTQ010000183.1 GCA_023263995.1 Akkermansiaceae bacterium
AACCGGGGAATGGACCCTCAACCACGTCGCCGCCGGGATGGTCAAACAAGCCCACCAATGCTCCGCGCGCTACCCGGCTGATACCTCCGAATTCGAGGCCACCGGCCTCACTGAACTCAGCCACCCGGGCGTCCGCCCACCTTTCGTCGCCGAAAGCCCTCTGCGCATGGCCCTGAGCTTGGAAGAATTGATCGATATCACCTCAAACAACACCAAGCTCATCGTCGGCCGTGTGACTCTCGTCGATCTCGATGGCCGATCCCCCGCTCCCGACGGCTCGATTGATCTCACCCGTTTCGGATCACTCGCCTCCACTGCGCTCGATACCTACTTTTCCCTGACCGAAGTTGCCCGCCTTTCCTATGCCAAAGCCCCGTGAAGAGACCGGAGCCCTGCGTAATCTCTGAAATCAACCTTTCAGGGCAATCAACAATCTGCTACCGACCTTTTGTCATGAGACTGCTCCTCGCCATCCTGTGGTTACTTGTCCCGCTCGGCTTTGCGGCCTACCACTTCGGCCCCGGACAGGAGAAGGTGAAATTCGACCAAACGGAAGCCTTCCTAGCCGACGCCCGCGCGGCCGTGTCCTCGGAAGACTGGCCCGCCGCGATCGACTCTTACCAAAAGGCCCTCGCCCAACTTCCCAAGGACGAAAAGGAGACCGCCCTGCGCATCGAACTGGAGATCGCCAAGGCCAAGATGCAGGACAGCGGCCTGCCCGAAGCCCGCGAGGAACTGGCCTCACTTGTCGATCGCCTCAACGACGATCCCTCCCTCCCCGCCGACCTTCGCGAGGACGCCCTCTCCACCCTCGCCAATTCCCGCTACTACATGACTTACCTCATGAAGCTCGAGGGACTTCCCGCCTCCGAGTGGGAACCGGAAATCGAAGCAGCCCGTCAGGAATACAAGCTCCTGGCCCAGACCGGCGGTGACCGCGAAAAACACCTCGCCGACCTCGAGTCGGCCATTCGACTGGCCCGCGCCGAGCCCACCGAGCTTTACGGCCTTCCCATTCCCAACCAATGACAGGGATGCAGCTCGGGCGGTCGCCCGAACCCCGCCAGCAAGTCCTCCAAAAAGCCGCAGGATTCACGGGCCGCCGGTCAAGCACCACCCGCCGACGGAGGCGGGTCCTAAGCTGACTCCGATCTTTGCCCGCCATGATTTTCCGCGCCCTCATCCTCGCGCTTCTGACCACCCCGCTCCCGGCCCAAGTCCGGCTCCAGCCCTCTCCGGGGATCAGCTCAGTTGAGCTCGAAACCATCGAAGAACGATCCAACCAAGTCGGCGACGCCCGCTCGACCCCGACCCATCCTGCCGCCCCCCGAAACACCGCGCAAAAGCCACTCACCCCGGAACAGCGTCGCACGCAAATGCTCCGCACGCTCCGCATCGACCGTTCAACCTCGGGCATCCTGCAAGCCCGCCTTACCACCGCCAACGGAGCCCAAGAACCAACCCCGCAACCCCAACCGACCCCGGCCAACGAAACACCGGAACAGAAAAAGAAGCGGGAGGACCAAGCGAAACAGGCCATCTACCAACAGGATTTTCAGATCTTCAGCCGCGACCTTGTCCTCGGAAACTGGGAGCGCGTGGCCCGCTACCTCAATGATCTCCCGCCAAGCGATGCCCAGATCGCCTTTGCCCGCATCGTCACTGAGCTCGGTTCCCCCGTCACCGTTCAGCCCCGGCAGGAACTCGCGACCATCGGGGCCCGCCCCCACCAAGAAGAGCAATACTTCCGCCCCGGGGAATTCTTTGCCCTGACCGACGCCTCGAAGTCGGCCCCACCCGACACCCTCCTGCCGTCTCTCGCCAAGCTCATCGCCGGCGACCACAAGCCCGACCCGGAGTTTTTTGCCACCCTCGCCCAAGGCACGCGCTACTTCGGGACTCAGGGCGAGGAAAAAAAACTGCGCACCGCCCGCCTCCTCATTGAAGCGGGGCACCTCAAGGAATCGCAATCGTTCCTCCCCGATCGCGACAAGGCCGTTGACAGCCAAAATCACCCCGCCCTCAACCTCCTTGCCCGTTACCACGCCGAGGCCCACACCGCCAAGCTGGGACCGGACCACCTCCGCGAGGCTTGGGAACTTTCCGTCGGCCTCATTTCCGACAAGCAGGCCCCCGTCAGCGAGCGCGCCCAGGCCCTCTACCGAGCCCTCGCGCTCGTCCCCGATCTCGAAGGCGATGCCGGGAGCCAGTGGCTCATCAAGACCTTTGCCAACGCCTCGACCGAGGGATTTGAAATCCTAGCCGCGGTGGGCACCTTGGCCGGCCAAACCCGTGACCATCAATCACCGGAATTCCGGCTCGAACAACTCAAACTTCAATCCGCCGCAGTGGCCGCTCTGACCTCGGATCCCGGTATCGATCTCGCGCCGTGGCAGGAAGTCCTCACCCTCTACGTCCGCAACTGGAATGCCGAGGCCGACCGCTCCTACCGCCTCGACTCCTCGACCTCGCTGCGCCCCGAAGCCCGCTTCGATGCCTTCGGCAACCTCTACTACGCCAATGCCCGACCGGCTACCCCCGTCAACTCCCGCACCATCCCCGCCATTCCCTCGGGCGACCTCATCCGGACCCGCCCCGGCGAAATCTGGCTCGCCCAAATCGATCTCCCCGTCCGCATCGCATGCCTCACTCACACCGCCAAGCTCTTCCTCAAGGTCAAAGAGGAAACGCGGGCTTTTCCCATCCTGAAACAACTGGCAGGAATGCGACCTTCGGAAACAAGCGAATTGGTCCGAGAAATGATCCGGGTCTGGGCCGAAAACAACAACCCCAACCGCGAATCCAGCTACCGCTCGCGATACGCCTACTTCTATGGCTACAACCAACGAGCTGAAAGCATTCCGCTCACCCGCTCAAAACAGGAACGCAACCTCGAACTCCTCGCCAAGATCGTTCGGGAAGTACGCGCCCTCGGACTTCCCGCTTCGTTCGACGAGGAATTCGCCGACGCCTTCATCGAGGCCCACTCGAAGGCCGAAGTCTGGCGCCTCGAGGCCCTGACCTCCGTCTTCGGGGAAACCTCGAAGCTCGCGCCCGACACCACCGCTTCCCTGGTCCGACGCATGCGCTCGAACCTTGCCGGTCTTTGGCCCGACCCCAAGCTCCAGCAAGAAGCCAAGACCAACCGCAAGGACAAGGAATTGGAAGCTCAGGTCATCAATGGCTACCAAGCCGCCCAGTCCCTCTGCTCCGACGCCCTCAGTCAACATCCCAACCACTGGGCCCTCAAAATTCAACTCGCCGCCCTCCAATACGAGGAATCCAACTACCTTTCCTCGCTCAAGGCTCACCCCAAACACTCCACGATCAAGGCCTTTGCCCTCGAAGATCTCGCTGCCGCCGCTGAGGCCTACACCTCCACCCTCCCCCTTGTGGACGAAGACGAGGAAGCCATCGAGCCCTTCACGACCTGGTTTTACGCTGCCCTCGGCTCACCCAATCTCTCGGCCCTGAAAGCAGAACACCAGCCGGTCCCCGCAGAGCTTCCGAAAATCAAGAACGCCCTCGACTCCCTCCCCGAGCCCGCCCGGGAACGCCACCTCAACGAATTCGCCCGCACCCTCAATGCCCGCCTCGCCAATGTCCCCGCTGATCTCAAATTCCGATACCTCGAGGCTGCCCTCTCGATCACCGGCGACCACGAGGCCATCGACGAAGCGGCCCGCGTCTTTCAATACTATCGTGACCTGGTCACCGAGATCGAACTCGACGTCCACCTCGATGGTCCCGACCGCATCGACCCGGCCCAATCTTTCGGCCTCTACGCCAACCTCCGCCATACCCGCGAAATCGAGCGGGAATCGGGCGGCTTCCAACGATACCTCATCAACCAAAACAACTCCCCCTATTCCTACAATTACGGTCGCCCCACCGAGGACTACCGCGACAAATTCGAGAAAGCGGCACGCAGCGCCCTCGCCGAACACTTCGAGGTCCTCTCGGTGACTTTTCACAATTCCAAGGTCACTTCCCGAACCGATGCCCAACCCGGCTGGACCCTCACGCCCTACGCCTACTTTCTCCTCAAAGCAAAAGGTCCGCAGGTCGATGCCATTCCCCCTCTCAAGATCGACCTCGATTTCCTCGACACCTCGGGATACGTCGTTCTTCCCATCACCTCCGCCGCCATCCCTGTTGATGCCTCGGGCCCGGAGGCTTTCCCCGCCCGACCCGTCCGCGACCTTTCCCTCACCATGATCCTCGACGCGCGCGAAGCCGAAAAAGAAGGCACTCTCGCCCTCGAAATCCGTGCCACCGGGCACGGCCTCGTCCCCCCGCTCGACCAACTGGTCAAACTCCCCCCGCCGGGATTCACGGTGGCCTCGACCGATGACCGCGAGCTCCAGATCGAGGAACTCGATGCCCGCACCGAGGACGGGGCACCGCTCTCAAGCCACGAATGGCGGCTCGTCCTGGCCGCTGAAAATGAGACCCTGCCCGCCTCGTTCACCTTCCCCGAGGTCCTCGCCCCCCTCTCCACCCGAGAAGACGAGGGTCTCACCTTGCAGCAATACGATGACGTCGATCTCGTTTCCGTTGAAGCCACCACTCCGCTCACCGTCGGCCGCCAACCCAGCACCCCTCTCGTCTGGCTCGTCCTCCTTGCCCTGGTGGGAGCGATTGTCCTGATCCAGATCTTCCGGCCCCGCAAAAAAGAAACAACACCCTCCGAAGGCCCGGCCTTGCCTTCCTCCCTCACCCCCGTCAGCCTCCTCGCCTTCCTTGAAAGCCTCTTGGAGAACCAATCTTTGCCCGATTCCGCTCGCAGCCAACTGTCCGACACCATCCGCTCACTCCAAGACCGTGCCTTTGGACCTTCACCCGATGTCCCCGGGCCGGACGAACTCCGCGAAATAGCCCTCTCCTCCCTGCAATTCTTCCCCTCTTCCTGACAACCACCTTCCTTTCGGTTCCGACGCTCCTGGGCCACCTCCTTCCTTTTCCTTTTTCAATGTTAGACCCCACTGGTTTTTTTCGTAAACGGCCCTACACTCAATTCCAATGGCAAGACTGATCCGGCTTCTCATCCCCCTGATTGTCCTCGCGGGCGGCTATCTGGGCTACCGGACCCTCGCCCGAAAGGAACCCAAGGCTCCCGCCCAGCGCCCGACCAGAGCCATCACCGAGGTTGAGGCCTCCGTCCTCAACCGGACCGACTACCGCGTCATCCTCCGCTCGCAGGGGGTTGTGCAGCCCCACAATCAAACCTCCCTCACCCCGAGAGTGAACGGACGAGTGATCAAGATTTCCCCGAAATTTGAGAGCGGCTCCTTTTTCTCGGAAGGCGACGTGCTGCTTGAGCTCGATCCGACCGATTTCGTGGCGGCCTGCACCGCGGCCGAAGCCCGCCTTGCTCGCGCCGAGGCCGCGCTCGTCCAGGAGGAAGCCCGCGCCAAACAGGCCCTGCTCGATTGGAACGACCTTGGTTACACTGATCCACCCACCGATCTCGTCCTCCGCAAACCACAGCTCAAGGAGGCCCGCGCCAACGTCAAGGCTGCCACCGCCGAGTTCTCGGATGCCCAACGCAACCTCGAACGCACCAAGGTCCTGGCCCCCTACGCCGGACGGGTCCGCAATCGTCTGGTGGGCCTTGGCCAGTCGGTCAGTTCCGGCACCACCCTCGGGGAGATCTTTTCCACTGATTTTGCCGAAGTCCGCCTCTCCCTCTCGGCCCGCGAACTCGTCCACGTGACCTTACCAAACAACCCCGACGACCCACCGATCCCGGTCCTTCTCCTCAATGCCCTCAACGACGACACCTCCATCTCTTGGAGAGGGTCGATCGTGCGCACCGAAGGCACCCTCGATGAAAAGTCCCGCAAGCTCTTTGTCATTGCCCGCGTCGACGATCCCTTCGGCTTGAAACAGGCCTCCGAGCTCCCCCTCCGGATCGGACAACCGGTTCGCGCAGAGCTCCAAGGCTCATTCATCGAAAACGTCTTCGTGATTCCACGCAAGACTCTGCGCAGCCCGAACGAGATCCTCCTCGTGGATCCCGACGAGATGACTCTGAAGCGGCAGCGAATCACTCCGATCTGGAGCGATCCTGAAAATCTCGTGGTGACCGACGATCTCATCGAAGGCTGGCACCTTGTCACCAACCGACTCGCCTCGGCCCCAAACGGGGCAAAGGTCAAAATCGTCCCACCGAAAGATCCACCCAAGGCCGCTCTCAGGGAGGAGTCAAAACCGGCAGCCTGAAAGACGACGGCGCGACCACCCGCCCCGCCGCCCCCTTCCCATGACTTTTGACTTCGAGAGCCTCCCTCCCTCCCATCGCTACCGCATTCTCGCCTCTCTCGTGACCCCTCGCCCGATTGCCTGGGTCACCACGGTCGATTCCGAAGGCCGCCCCAATGCCGCGCCCTTTTCCTTCTTCAACGTCTTCGGATCCAATCCCCCCCTCGTCGCCTTCGCCCCGGGCAACAAGGACCGTCACACTCCCAAAGACACCGCGCGCAACATCCGAACCAATCGCGAATTCGTCATCCATCTCGTCGACGAACCCCTCGGCGAAGCGATGGTCGCGACCGCCGCGACCCTTCCACACGGTGAAAACGAACTCGCTCACCTTCAGGTGACCACCAGGCCCGGTGACAAGGTGGCCCCACCCCGCATCATCGAGGCCCCCGTGGCCCTCGAATGCACCGAGCATTCCACCCTCGAGATCGGCACCAACCGCCTGATCATTGGGATCGTTCATCTCGCCCACGTCCGCGATGGCATGATGGACGAAAATGGTTACCTCAAGGAAGGCACCTACGCCCCCCTCGCCCGCATGGCCTCCCCTGACTGGTATGCCCGCACGACCGATCAATTCGAAATCCCGAGACCTGATTGATGATTCTTCGGCTAAATTGACAGGAGCGATTTCTTAGCGCGTCAGTCCCCCCGGGGAATCCCAACTTTCCTGGAATGACCCAAGAATTGGACTTCGCGCGAAAAGCAGAGTCCACCCGTCGCCCCCTCACCTGTGGTCACGAAAATCACCACAAAAATCAGCGTCGACCAAAGAGTTCGCCGTAAAAGGCCGGGTCGACCTCGGGTTC
>JALQTQ010000184.1 GCA_023263995.1 Akkermansiaceae bacterium
GCGGACCGGCCCGATCACTGGTCCTTCAAGCCATTAGCAAAGTACGAGGAAGGCCGGAAAATCGATGGCTTTATCCACGAAAAGCTGGAGGAGAACGGGCTGACGATGTCGCCCGAGGTGGACCGCCTGTCGTGGTTGCGTCGGGTTTCGTTCGATCTCATCGGTCTCCCGCCCACGCCGGAGGAAGTGGCCGCCTTCCTGAAGGATGAGGATGCGGGAGCCCACGAACGGGTGGTCGAGCGGCTGCTGGCATCACCTCGCTACGGGGAACGCTGGGCTCAGCACTGGCTGGATGTGGTGCGTTACGCCGACACGCACGGATTTGAGGTCAATACTCCCCGGGAAAACGCTTGGCCCTACCGCGACTACGTGATCGAGGCCCTTAATCGAGACCTTCCCTTTGACCAGTTCATCCGTGAGCAGCTGGCCGGAGACCAGTTCGGGGAAGACCGCGCCACCGGCTTCCTGGTGACGGCGGCCCGCCTGCTCCCGGGGCAGATTGGCCAGGACGCGGCGTCGATGCGTCTGGCCCGGCAGGACGAGCTCAGCGAGATCGTGATCAATACCGGCGAGGCCTTCCTGGGGCTCACGATTGGCTGTGCCCGGTGCCACAACCACAAGTTCGATGCCATCTCGGCGAAGGATTATTACTCCATGCAGGCCTTCTTTGCCGGAGTGTCATACGGGGACCGGGAAATCCGCAGTGCGGGGTCGGAAGGACTGCGGGAAGCAACGGAGTTGCTGAAGAAACGTCGAAGTGAAATCGAACGGCAGTTGGCTGACTTGGTGCCGCTGGCGAACTCCGGAGTGAAACGTCCGCCGGTCAGCGCCCTGATGAATGTGGAACGATTTCATCCGGTGGTGGCTCGCAAGGTGCGCTTTTCGATCAGCAAGACCAACAAGTATGAACCTTGTCTGGATGAGTTGGAAGTGTTCGACCTCGAGGGTCGCAATGTAGCCCTCGATACCCCGGGGGTGGTGCGGACCGCTTCGGGCAGCAATGTCTCGGCCAATCGGCATCAACTGGAGTTCATCAACGATGGGGAGTACGGCAACGAACGCAGTTGGATGGCGAGCGAGGTCAACTCGTGGATCATGCTGGAGTTTCCCGAGGAGCATGTCATCGGACGGATCCTGTGGTCGCGGGACCGTCAGGGCCGATTCAGCGATCGACTGGCGCTCGAGTATCTCATCGAGGTGGCCGACAACTCCGGGGAATGGCGGGCGGTGGCCGGGTCGGACGACCGGCGACCCGGAGAAGGCAATGGCGAGCTGGATTTCGCCGGAATGGAGGCGGGCATCATGGAGCTGGCGCGTCCTCTGCTGGAGGAGAAGAAGGGGATTGAGGCGAGGTTGGCCGACCTGTCCCGATCCCAGCTGGTTTTTGGCGGAAATTTTGGCAAGCCGCAAAAGACCCACCTGCTGCATCGGGGTGATCCCGAGCAACCGAAGGATGAGGTGCGTCCGGCGGTCCCGGAAGCCCTCGGAGAAGTTGCCCTGCCGACGGATGCCAGCGACCAGGAACGTCGGCTCGCCCTTGCCCGCTGGATTGCCAGCACGGAGAACCCGCTCACCGCACGGGTCGCAGTCAACCGGATCTGGCAAGGGCACTTCGGAACCGGCTTGGTCGAGACCCCGAATGACTTTGGCCGGGCTGGCGGCGCTCCTTCGCATCCCGGGCTGCTCGATTGGTTGGCCCATGAGTTCATCAGTTCGGGATGGTCGGTGAAGCACTTGCATCGCTTGATTGTTCTCTCGCAGACCTACCGTCAGTCGGAACAAATCTCATCGCCCGGTCAGGCCCGGGATGCCGGGGTGCGCCTGCTCTGGCGTTATCCTTCGCGGCGTCTTGAAGCCGAAGGCATTCGTGACTCCATCCTCGCGGTGAGCGGTCTCCTCAATCTTAAGACCGGCGGTCTTGGCTTTGACCTTTTCAAATCCCGCGGCGGACTCAGTGGTTTCCCCCCGGTGACCAAGTTCGAGGGCGATGGCCTGCGTCGCATGATCTACGCCCACAAGATCCGCATGGAAACCGGGGCGGTGTTCGGGGCCTTCGACTGTCCCGATGCCGGCCAAAGTACGGCCCGCCGTCAACAAAGCACCACCCCCATTCAGGCCCTCAATCTTTTCAACAGCCAGTTTGTCCTCGATGCCTCGCAGGCCTTTGCTGAGCGGGTCGGGACCCGGGCCGGCCCGGAGGTGACCGATCAGATCACGCACGCCTACCGGCTGGCATACGGGAGGGCCCCGAAGGCGGACGAACTGGCGGCCCTGGAGCCTCTCGTGCGGGAGCACGGTCTGGCCACGCTCTGCCGGGCCATTTTCAACAGCAATGAGTTTCTCTTCATCCCATGATTGATTTTAGCGCGGAACATCTGTCCCCCGGAGGACGTCAGTTGCTCGACCGGCGGTCCTTTCTCGGGAACAGCGCGACGGCCCTCGGGTCGATCGCCCTGACCAGTCTGCTTCGGGGCGAGGGCCTGCTGGCGGGTGAGCGCCCGGTCATTGACCCCTCCCGGCCCTACGCCCCGAGGCCTCCTCACCACGATCCGAAGGCCAAGAAGGTGCTCGTCATCTTCTGTGCCGGAGCGGTCAGCCAACTGGAAACCTGGGACTACAAGCCGGAGTTGATCAAACAGGATGGCAAGCCCCTGGCCGGCGGCCCGGCGGTCACTTTCCAAGGGCCGGCGGGCGACCTGGCGCGGCCGCAGTATGAATTCAAACCCCGGGGAGAAACCGGCAAGATGGTCTCGGACATGATCCCGTATCTTGCCGGGTTGACCGACGAGTTGGCCTTCGTTCACTCGCTGACCAGCAAGTCGAACACCCACGGCCCGGCCGAGAATTTTCTCTCGACGGGATTCGTGCAGGATGGCTTTCCCAGCATGGGCGGGTGGGTGAGCTATGCCTTGGGAAGCGAAAACCAGAACCTGCCCGCCTTCGTTTCTATTCCGGACCCACGAGGAGTGCCCCAAGCCAGCGTGAACAACTGGGGACCCGGCTTTCTCCCGGCGGAGTTCCAGGGCACGCCCTTCAATGCCTCCAATCCCTTGCGCCACCTCGCTTCTCCGGCCGGCACGTCTGCGGCCCGGGACCGGGCGGCCCGCGCTGCCCTGCAACGGCTCAATGCCCGTCACCTCGAACAACATCCCGGCGACAACAAGCTTGCCGCCCGGATCGCAAGCTACGAACTGGCGGCCCGCATGCAGCTCAGTGTTCCGGAGATCAACGACCTCGGGACCGAGCCGGCTTCCATCCTGAAGAGCTACGGAGCCGACGATTCCTCAAATCCGGTCAAGGCCGGGTATGCCAAGAACTGCATCCTGGCCCGTCGTCTCCTCGAAAAGGGGGTGCGCTTTGTGCAGCTCTTCAATGGAGCCTATGCCAGCGGCGGAAAGCTGAACTGGGACGGGCACAGCGACCTCAAGGGGCAGTATGATGTCCATGCCGAAATCCTCGACCAACCGACGGCCGCCCTCATCAAGGATCTCAAGAACCGGGGCATGCTGGAGGACACCCTCGTGGTCTGGTGCACCGAATTCGGGCGCATGCCGATGTTCCAGAAGGGAGCGAAGGGACGGGACCACAATCCCGACGGATTCACCTGCTGGATGACCGGAGCGGGGATCAAGCAAGGGGTCAGTCATGGCGTCACCGACGAACTCGGCCGCAAGGCGGTGCAGGACATCCACCCGCTCTACGATTTCAACGCGACCATCCTTCACCTGCTGGGACTCGATCACGAGCGGCTGACCTTTTATCACAACGGACTGGAGCGACGCCTCACTGATGTTCACGGACATGTCATCCGTGAGATCCTGGCCTAGGTCCGCTCTGGAAGGACTCAGGGTTTCACCACCCGGAAGAAAAGGCGTTCCTCCGAGGCGGCTTCGATGGAGGCCAGATCGACGGCCAGGGTGGTGCTTTCCCCTGCGGCCTCCACCGATCCGCCATCAAAGCTGCTCCAATCCTGCAAATCCCGGGAATACCGGAGTTCGTAGGTCTCTCCGGGCGTCGAACTCCAACTCACCGCGACCGTCCCGGCAGTGGAGAGGTCGAGCGCGGTGATGCGCAGCTCGGTGGCGGAGGCGCCAAGGAAAAGGGCTTCGATGGCTGCCTCGTCGAGAGCCTCGTTGTAGACGTAGAGTTCGTCGATCTGCCCGTTCATCGAATGGACGTTCGTGTTGTAGGCTTGGGCGACATTGCGGAGGCTGAAAGTGGTGGTCGAGCTTTCCGTCCCGACGAAGGTGTTGTCGCGGTAGAGTGAAAGGTTGCCGGTGCCGTCGGCCACGAGGGCCCAGTGATGCCATTGGGCATCGTCGGCCCCGATCTCGAAGTTGAAATTGGTGTTGTCGGTGCTGCGGAAGCGCAGGCCCTGCACCTGGGTCGGGTTGTCGGAAAGCCAGATGAAGTCGGTGGTGTTGTTGACGTCCCCGACGACCATGCCCTGCCGCTGGTCGGAGCCGGCCCGACGCCTGGCCCAGAAGGCAATGGTCCACGTATCCCCGGCGGCAAAGGTGAGGGGGGTGCTGAGTTCAAGGAATGCCCGGTCACTGACCGTGCTGTCGTTATCCAGGGCCCCGCCGCCGAAAATGAAGTCGCCCGCGGAAGTGATGATGGCCGGGGCCCCCTCCGCAATGGTGAGGTGGTTGTCGTTCCCCGAGGCGTCGTTGAAATCGGCGTCGAAGGGGTCGTAGGCGAGAAGGTCGGCGCGCAGGGGAAGGGTGGCAACGGCCAGGATGAGGGGAGCGATGGTGGGGACGAGCGGGAATCGTTTCATAGTCAGCTTCTGGAATCGACCAAGGTTTGACTGTCCTAACACCTGTAACGTCGAGGGGTCAAGGGACCAGTCCTGGGCTGATCCTGGAAAGCACAAAGCGTCGGCAAGAAGACGGCTGTTTCAAAGCCGCTCCAGAAGTTTGACTCTCGAAGTCCCTCGTTCGTGCCGATCGCCGCGATCAGAAGAATCGTCGAAAGAAAGGTCCGGCGAATGACCGAGAAGTCTTTCCCGCCGGAAGCATGGGGCTCGCTGGAGGGAGAGAGCGATTCCATGGGGAGAGTTCGGGAGGAATCCCGGGACTCTTTCAGGGTGCTGGCTGGAATCGCTCCCGGTTCGCTCAAGCCTCCATCTTTGCGGCCTTGTTGGCCCGCTTGCGTTCGTTGGGGTCGAGGATGCGCTTGCGGAGGCGGAGGAAGTTCGGGGTCGCTTCCACGAGTTCATCAGGGTCGATGTATTCGATGGCGCGTTCGAGGGAGAACTTGAGCGCGGGGGCCAGTTTGGCGGTGTTTTCCTTGGTGGCCGAGCGGATGTTGTCGAGCTTCTTGGCCTTGACCGGGTTGACTGGCAGGTCGTCGGCGCGGTTGTTTTCACCCACGATCATGCCGGTGTAGACTTCCTCGCCGGGGTTGACGAAAAGGGTGCCACGTTCCTCGAGGGCGAGGAGCGAGTAGGCCGTGGCGGGGCCGGTGTCCATCGAGACGAGGGTGCCGGCTTGGCGGGTCTGGATCGGTCCGGCCCAGGGTTTGTATTCGTCGAAGAGGTGGGACATGATGCCGTGTCCCGAGGTGATGTTGACCAGTTCGAACTCGAGACCGATGATGCCGCGGGTGGGGATGCTGGCGGTGATGAGGGTGCGTCCGGAGACGTCGTTCGTGCTCATGTCCTCGAGGAGGCCCTTGCGGTCGTTGAGGATCTTGAGAAGAGGGTTGGCGTATTCCGAGGGGAGCTCGAGGTAGAGCGTTTCCCAGGGCTCGAGGCGTTTTCCCTTTTCGTCCTGCTTCAGGATCACGGTAGGGCGGGAGACGAGGATTTCGAAGCCCTCGCGCCGCATCGTTTCCACGAGCACCGCAATCTGCATCGCACCCCGGGCCGAGACGTTGAAGACCCCGGCGGTGTCGGAATCCTCGACATGGATGGAGACGTTGGTCTTCATCTCGCGGTAGAGTCGGTCGCGGATCACGCGGGATTGGACGTGCTTGCCATCCTTGCCGGCAAAGGGGCCGTCATTGATCGAGAACTGCATCTGCACCGAGGGAGGGTCGATGTTGACGGCGGGGAGGGCTTCCGCTTCCTCGTCGCTGGCCAGGGTTTCGCCGATATCGGCATCCTCGAAGCCGGCGATGCCCACAATGTTACCGGCCACCCCGTCCTGGGTTTCCTGGATCCCGAGGTTGGTGTATTCGAAGACCTTCCCGACCTTGGAACGCACGCGGGTGCCGTCCTTCAGGAGGCGGTAGATGTTGTCGCCCTTCTTGACCGAACCGGAGAGGATCTTTCCGATGGCGATCCGGCCCACGTAGTCGTCCCAGTCGATGTTGGAGACGAGCATCTTGAAGCTGCTGTCGTCCGAGGTCTCGGGAGCTGGGATGTTTTCCACGATGGCTTCGAGAAGGGGGAGACAGTCTCCTTCGGTGGCGGTGGGGTCGGTGGAGAAGAAGCCGTTCTTGGCCGATCCGTATAGGGTCGGGGCGTTGAACTGTTCCTCGGTGGCATCGAGTTCCAGGAAGAGCTCGAGGACCTTGTCGTGCACGCCGAGGGGGTCGGAGTTGGGCCGGTCGATCTTGTTGACCACGATGATCGGTTTGAGTCCTTCCTGCAGGGCCTTGCGGAGGACGAAGCGGGTCTGAGCCTGGGGGCCGCCGAAGGCGTCGACCACCAGAATGACGCCATCGACCATCTTCATGACGCGTTCGACCTCACCGCCGAAGTCGGCGTGACCCGGGGTGTCCACGATGTTGATGACGTGGTCGCCCCAGTGCACCGCGGTGTTCTTGGCCTTGATCGTGATGCCCTTTTCCCGTTCGAGATCCATCGAATCCATGGCGCGCTCGGTGACGGCCTGGTTTTCGCGGTAGGCACCACCCGCCTTGAGAAGCTCGTCGACAAGGGTGGTCTTGCCGTGGTCAACGTGGGCGATGATGGCGATATTTCTGAGGTTATCGATCACAACTAATGCCTTGGCTAAAGTTTGTACAAATTGGCGGGCGATTATACAGGAGTTCTGGCAAATGCGGCATGTCAATTTCAATAGGCAAAAAAGCGCTATT
>JALQTQ010000185.1 GCA_023263995.1 Akkermansiaceae bacterium
GGGGCCTCAGCCTCGTGGTTCTCCTCGGCTGAAGCCGCCGAAGCCATCGCCAAGTCCAACGGCAAGGCCAAGAACGTGATCTACCTCTACATGGCCGGAGGGATGACCCACATCGATACCTTCGACCCCAAGCCCGAAGCTCCCAGCGAGTATCGTGGCCCAATCAAGGCGATCGGAACCAACGTCGATGGTATCCAACTCGGCCAGCACCTTGCGCAAACCGCCAAACACGCCGACAAGATGGCCATCGTTCGCTCGATGACCTCGACTCAAGGTGCCCATGCTCAAGGGAACTACCACATCCATACCGCCTACACCCAACGAGCCTCCATCACCCACCCATCCCTCGGGTCGTGGGCCAACAAGCTCGATCCCTCCCGCCTCAATGGCACCCTCCCACCGTACGTGACCGTTCATTCCGGCAACGGCCACCCCGGAGCTGGCTTCTTCGAGCCCAACGTGGCCCCGCTCCCCATCGGCGACGCCGAGAAGGGACTGCAGAATTCCCAGCGACGCCGCGAGGTTTCGGAGTCCCAATTCAACCGCCAAATCGCCCTGCGCAGCAAGCTCGACGCCGACTTCTCCGCCCGCTTCAACAAAGGCCAACGCAATGTCCGCGCCTACGAGGAGATGTTCTCCTCAGCGGTCAACCTGATGAAATCCAAAGACCTCGAAGCCTTCGATCTTTCCCGGGAATCCAAGGACGCCCACGCCGCCTACGGAGCCGACAAGTTCGGCAAGGGCGTCCTCCTCGCCCGCCGCCTCGTCGAACACGGAGTCCGCTTCGTCGAAGTCCAGTTCGGCGGATTCGACTGGCACTCCGACAACTTCGTCAAAGCCGACGAGAAACTCCCCATCCTCGACCAAGCCTACGCCGCCCTCCTCGGCGACCTGAAACAACGGGGACTGCTCGAGACCACCCTCGTGGTCATCGCCACCGAGTTCGGACGGACCCCGAAAATCGACGCCGACGCCGGCCGCAACCACTTCCCGAAGGCATTCTCCTTCGTCCTCGCCGGGGCCGGAATCAAGGGCGGAACCGTTTACGGTCAGACCGACGAGACAGCCTCGAACGTGATCACGGAAAAGACCACCGCAGCTGACTTCAACGCGACCATCGCGGCGGCCATGGGTCTGTCCCACGATCAAGTCCTGTATTCCCCGACTCGACGCCCCTTCAAAATGGGCGGGAAGACCGGCCAACCGATCATGGACATCCTCGCCTGACCGGAGCCCCGCCCCCACCTTCACTCAACCCCGTCGTAGAGGTCTTCGAGCGACAGGGCGGTCCCGATTTCCTCCAGCGGAATCTCGGCGTCCCGCCCCTCGTAGACCTCGACCGCAAAGTGATCCCACTTGCGACGATACACCGTCACGAGCGGACCATCCGATTCCGCCAGCAAGCACACCTGCAAGCTCTCCAGACTCAGGTAACCCTGCAGTTTTGAGGTTTCATCCACCCTCCGGGTCGACGGACTCAGCACTTCCAGCACCACCACCGGTTCCGAGGTGAACTGGGAGTCCCCGTCCACCGGCGAACACACCACCGAGGCGTCGGGGTAAAAATAAGCGACCCCGGAAGCCTGCTCGATCCGCACACTCAGGTCACCAGTAAAGGTTCGGCATCTCCTACTTTGGGAACAACCAACCACATTACGAATAAAATTCGACGCCACTGCACTGTGGTTGGCACTCCCCCCGGACATGGCATAAACCCGCCCCGCGACGTATTCATGCTTCACCTGCGAGAGCAACTCTCCCTTGAGATACTCTTCCTCACTGGTGATCTCCCATTCCCTGGCTGCCGTCATTTGCCCTGACCCTACCAGCCTCTCCCGTTTTTTTCCATTTTCAAAATTCCCCCCGCCGCCGGTGTTCCCTAATCTCCCGACCACATGGCCGGAGAGAAGAAGCTCACCCCGATGATGGCGCAATACATGGCCATGCGTCGCTCCCTGCCCGACGATATCCTTCTCCTCTACCGTCTCGGCGATTTCTACGAGATGTTCTTCGAGGATGCCAAAACCGCCGCCGCCATCCTCAACGTCGCCCTCACCAAGCGCAACGAGATCCCGATGTGCGGCGTCCCCCACCACGCCGCCCAGGGATACATCGCCAAACTCATCAAGGCCGGCAAACGGGTGGCCATCGCCGAACAAACCTCCGATCCCCAGCCGGGAAAGATCGTGGAGCGCGAAATCGCCCAAATTATTTCGGCCTCCACGGTCGATGACCTCACCCTGCTTGACGACAACCGTCCCAACTACCTCGCTGCGGTCTTCCTCGGCGGCTCGGCCAAGAAGCCCTGCTTCGGCTTGGCCTGCGCCGATCATACCACCGGCGAATTCACGGTTGCGGAATTCACCGACCGACAGCAACTCGAAGACGAACTGGCCCGCCTTGCTCCCTCGGAACTGCTCATTCCCGACGACCAGGCCCGCGAGCTCGGCGACCTTCGCGGCTCTCTGCCCTACGACGCCTACGCCTTCCTCGCCGACCAGGCCCTCCACACCCTGCGAGATCAATTCAAGGTCCAGTCGCTCGACGGTTTCGGCTGCTCGGGTCTCACCGCCGCCCTCTCGGCGGCCGGCGGCACTCTTCACTACCTCAATTACCAACTCCGCCGTAATTGCGACCACCTCAAGGGACTCAAGGTCCGGAACAGCGCCGACCATGTCCTCATCGACGCTTCCTCCCAGCTCAACCTCGACCTCGTCGAGTCCCGTTCCGGCAAACAGCACACCCTCCTCGGCGTGCTCGACCGGACCTCGACCCCGATGGGAGCCCGTAAGCTACGCGACTGGATCCTCCACCCGCTGCGCGACCTGCGGGCCCTCAACGCCCGACACGACCTCGTCGAGTCCCTCCTCGCCGAACCCTACCTTCTCACCAAACTCCGGGACTCCCTCAAGAACATCCGCGACATCGAACGCACCACCGGCCGCCTCTCCCAGGGCTCCGGCAACGCCCGTGACCTCAAATCGCTCCAAGTCTCGCTCGAACGCCTCCCCGACCTCAAGACCGACCTCGAATCGCTTCCCTCTCAGGACTCGGATCTTCGCTCTCAACTCTCCCATCGCATCCACCTCTTTCCCGACCTCGTCGCCACCCTTCAAAACGCCCTCGTCGACGAACCCCCGGCCCAGCTTCGCGACGGCGGCCTCATCCGCGATGGACACTCGCCCGCCCTCGACGAACTCCGCAACGCCTCCCGCTCGGGCAAGCAATGGATCGCCGAACTCCAACAAGCGGAACGCCAACGCACCGGCATCGACACCCTGAAAATCAAATTCAACAACGTTTTCGGCTACTTCATCGAAATCACCAAGGCCAAGGCCGACCTCGCGCCCGACGACTACCAGCGGAAGCAGACGATGGCCAATGCCGAGCGCTTCATCACCCCGGAGCTCAAGGAGGTCGAAGGTAAGGTCCTCGGGGCCGACGACCGAGCCAAGGCCCTGGAATACGAGGAGTTTCTCAAACTCCGCCAGGCCGTCGCCGATCACCTCCCTCCCCTTCAGGAAACGGCCGAAGCCCTCGCCACCCTCGACGTCCTCATTGCCTTCGCCGAAACCGCCCAGCTCCACCAGCACACCCGACCGGTTCTGGACGAATCCCGCCACCTCCAAATCATCAATGGCCGGCACCCGGTTCTCGAACAAACTCTCGTCGAAGAGAAATTCGTCCCCAACGACACCCTCATCGACCCCGCTGATTCCCTCCTCCAGATTCTCACCGGGCCCAATATGGCCGGCAAATCGACCTACATCCGACAGATCGCCCTCATCGCCCTGATGGCCCAGATCGGAGCCTTCGTTCCCGCCGAACACGCCCACCTCGGCCTCACCGACCGCATCTTCTGCCGCGTCGGGGCAGCCGACGACCTCGCCAAAGGCCAGTCGACCTTCATGGTGGAGATGAACGAGACCTCCCTCATCGTCAACAACGCCACTGAACGCTCACTCGTCATCCTTGATGAGATCGGAAGGGGCACCGCCACCTTCGACGGGCTCTCCATCGCCTGGTCGGTCGCGGAACACCTGCACGATGAAGTACGATGCCGTACTCTTTTTGCCACCCACTACCACGAACTCTGCGCCCTCGCCGACTCGCGCGACGCGGTGGCCAACTACAACGGAACGATGACATCATCTTCCTTCGCAAAATCCTCCCCGGCCAAGCCGACAAATCATACGGCATTCAGGTTGCCCGCCTCGCCGGCCTTCCCAAGAACATCCTCAACCGCGCCAAGGAAATCCTGAGCCACCTCGAGATGACCTCGTCGAAGCCAAGCCGGACCAAGGAAAGAGGGGAAAAGTCGCCCAAGGCTAAAAACGCCCTCCCGGAGGCCCACTCGCCCCAGCTCGATCTCTTCGACTGACGTGGAAAGCCAGCGCTCGCCGCCCCTTTCCCCGCAACTCTCGCCCCCCCAGCCACCTCCAAGATTGCCGGAATTTCAAAGATCGTTAGTCTTTCCAATCACATGGCCCTCCATTCTATCGTCCGCCCGATCGCCTCTCTCGCCCTCGCCTTCCCCTTCCCAGCCTTTGCGGCCTCCTACTCGAGCGAGATCCTCTCCGACAATCCGGTGGCTTTCTACCGTCTCAACGAGGAAGCAGGAGCGACGACCGCGATCGATTCCTCCCCGAATGAGAATCATGCCACGGTCGAGGGCTCGACCCCACCCACTTTCGGAGTCGACGGACTGACCGTAGAGAATAATCTCGCCGCAGAATTCAACGGGAGCGCAGCCGATCAAGCACGGATCGTCACGCCCCCTCTCTTCAATCCAGCCCTGACCAGCTTCACGATCGAGGCACTTTTCCGAACCGACTCCACGGCCCAGCAAGCCGTGGTCCAACAGGACGGGGCTACTGGAAGAACCCTCTTCTTCCTCGCCGGCACCACAGGGGAGGTTCGCAGCTTCCTCGGAGGAGGGACCCGGGCCAGCGGGCGATCCGCCACTCCCGGCCAGGTTCATCACGGTGCCTTCGTTTTCGAACTCAGCAGCAGCACCTGGACTTGGTATGTCGATGGCACAGCCACCGCTTCGGGAAACGTCGCTCCCGAGTCCTCCAATGGAGAATTCCTCATCGGGATCCACAAAAACCTCACTGGGAACTTTTTCGACGGGGTGATTGATGAGGTCGCCTTCTACACTCATGCCCTCACCCCCGAACAAATCGCCGAACACGTGGAGGCCATCTCGACGCCCGCCATCCTCACGTCCTTTACCGGCACTCCGATCAACATTCCCCAAGGCGGGAGCGCCGTCCTTTCTTGGGAAGTGGCATCCGATGTGATCACGATGGAAATCGACCGCGGGATCGGGAATATCCTTCCTCGGACCACGGACGGAACGGGTAGCCTGAGCGTCTCACCTGCCGCCACCACGACCTACACTCTCACCGCCAACACCCCCACCGGCAGCGAAAGCGCCACCGTCACGATTTATGTCGATGAGCCGGCCAGCTTCCGCCTCAATGAAATGGTCGCCCAGAATGCCGGGCCCTTCACCGACGAAGACGGAGACGAAAGCGACTGGATCGAGATCAAGAATACCGGGAACACTCCCAATGACCTTGCCGGCTTTTACCTCACCGATGATCCCGCCAACCTGACCAAATGGCGATTTCCCTCCACGGCAGTCGACGCTGGTGCCTTTCTCATCATTTTTGCCTCCGACAAAGACCGTGCCACCCCGGGAGGCGAACTTCATGCCAACTTCAAACTCTCCGCCAGCGGGGAATACCTCGCCCTCATCGAACCCGATGGCCTCACCATCCATGATGAGATTGCCCCGGCCTACCCCGTGCAGTATCCCGGGGTCTCGTTCGGACGTTTGTCCGACGGCTCGACAGGCTACTTTTCCAAGCCCAGCCCCGCAGCCGCAAACGGCGCGGCGATCTTCGACGGATTTGTCGAGGAGGTGGTGACAGCCGACAAGCCCCGTGGATTCTATGACCGCCCGTTCCCAGTCACCCTCATCACTTCCAATCCCGCCCTTTCCATCCGGTACACCCTCGATGGTTCGCCTCCCACCGAAACCACCGGCTTTCCGTATGAGGGACCAATCACCATCAACACCACCACCATCCTGCGGGCGGCGGCCTTCAGCCCGGGAAAGGCCCCACGAAAAGTGACCACCGTCACCTACCTCTTCCTCACCGACGTGGTCCATCAAGCGGCCAACCCCAACGGCTACCCGGCGGTCTGGCAACCGGGGACCTCGGCCGATTATGCCATGACCCAGTCGGTGGCAAGCGATCAGGAAATCGTCGACGCCCTCATGGCCCTCCCCACCGTGTCCGTCGCCATGCCCGTCGATGACCTCTTCAACAACAACACCGACCCGGACATCGGGGGCATTTACGCCAACTCGACCATCGCCCGCGGCTTCGCCTGGGAGCGGGCGTGCTCCGCCGAATTCTTCGGTTTCCCGCATGGACAGGAATTGCAGGTCGACTGCGGGATGCGGGTCTTCGGGAATGCCAGCCGATGGACCTCTCGTCCCAAGCACAACCTGCGGCTGGTCTTTCGATCCTCCTACGGCCCCTCCGAGTTGGAGTTCCCGGTCTTTGGCAACGACGCCTGGCCCGACAAGGTCAACAGCTACCTTCTCCGGGGACAGAACGGTGACTCGTGGTTCCATCCCACCCAGGGGCAGCGCAACGAAGCCCTCTACATGCGGGACCAACTGGCCCGCAGCCTCCAGCTCGCGATGAACCGCCCGGCCAACTTCCAGGAACATGTCCACCTCTACCTCAATGGCCTCTACTGGGGGCTCTACCACACTCTGGACCGCAACGAGGACAACTCGATGGCCCAACGCTTCGGCGGAGCCGAGGAAGACTGGGATGTCATCAAGTCCTCCCGCACCAATGGCATGGAGGCGATCGATGGTAACCTGACCGCCTGGAATGCCATGCTCACCCAAGCCGAGGCCGGTCTGGCCGGGGACACGGAATACCAGGCGATCGAGCGACTCATCGATCTCGACAACCTCATCGACTACCT
>JALQTQ010000186.1 GCA_023263995.1 Akkermansiaceae bacterium
CCGTACGCGGGTCAGCTTTTCGTCTCATTTTTTGGGGCTTTTTTCGACGAAATACCCCTTAAGTTTGTGGCATTCGTGGCAAACTGTTCAAAACTGGAATAAATCAACTGGTCAAAACTGGGCTGGGATGATTGATCAACAGGACGGCTTAGAGACGGGTATCTGACGAGGATGTCGGACCAGTAAGGGGCTTGGGGTGTTGGCTTGTTGGCGATGACCCAGAAGTGTAAATTCCTACCCTCTTCCAGGAGGGCATCAAGAAACCATCCTCGAAATCGAAATCCAAAACCTCTAAAATAACCAAGGCCTGACCCACGATCTTCAGGTGAATACCGTCACTTTACACCCAACAGTCTGCTATTAATCCGACAATTAAATTGACTCCGAAAGGGTCTTCTGTCAGCGTGTCCCCGCGCCTGATGAAGATGCCCGTAAGATGACTGCAGAGCAGCAGGAAACCCTGCGCAAAACAGCAATACGGGGCGCCATTGTCATATTTTTATTTTTATTTATTAATGACGATCTGATCTAAGAAAGGGATATGAATCTCAAAGAGGGGGTAATCAATTGGATCAGTTTTCTCTCTTTGCACTTTAATTTCCCCTATATCTATACCGCTCACCCTAAGTCCATTCCTCCCCCCCTCGATGCATTCGCTTGAAAGGAGTCGGAACGAACCGCCGCTCTTGTAAAAGAAAGAACCATCGACGCTAAAAACTAAATCAACAAGAAAGTATCTTTTTCCACTTACTGAAAAAACTTCGTCAGGTTTACTTTGTTGCGAAATTTCAAACCTCTTTCCGGACAGATCGATATACCATTTTTTCGCACTCAAATGATCCCTGGTTGCTACTGTCGCCAGGGATACTTCGATGTGCCCATCTTCTACGGTCAGACTCTCAGTTTTTGGACTCAAACTCTCGGATATTTTAAGGAAGCGGGGAAGAAATCCTACGTTTCGCAAAATCTCTTTTCGTTTGATTGCTAGTTTCGAGCCCCCAGCTTCAGCGGAATACTCTGGCGGTAAAGTGACTTTTCCGAAGTCTGAATAATCTAGGGTATCACTTTCACCACTCAATCTCCCGCTCTCCGTATCATTGCAACCTAAACTTATCACCAAGCCAAATAATAAATATGTAATGTGGATATATTTCATAATCAAAATCAATCGCACTCCAATTCGTCTTTGGCCATTTTTACGGCCTGGGCAATGTCAAGATTATTAATTTTGTTCATGGGTTTCGGAAGCCCATTTCTGAGGGGTCCCGCGCCATTGTTCCAGTCTTTCAGCGTGTAAACCACACCATTTCTCCCCGCGACAAAATCAAACTCCTCCCAATCATCACATTCCCATACGTTACGACTCTGCAGCCACAAGAATCCATATCGGTCACATTCACACTCACAACAGCGAACTTTAACATGTATCATTCCTCCTCTGAACAAGATCGATAATCCCTCGCCTTCTCTTTCATTACCGATCCGGTCAATAACACCGTCTAATTGACCTAGTATTGAATTCGCTGCATCAAACGTAAATGTGTTGTAATCTGGAAGACCTTCAGTTTTAAGTGCTTCAGCAGTCAACTCGGCAGCAGCATCCGGAGATTGGAAAGCTGCAACTTTTGCAATATCTTTTAAGGTTGGCAGGCTAGCCAAGATTTCAGCATCCTTTACAACACCCTGAGCCAAACCTATCATCTTATCCATGTTAATACCTCTCACATTGAAAAGCCCTATCGATGGTTTTCCCACTTCCTTCTTCGTATCGCCCTCAGTGCACTCTAAGCCGAGATAATCCCAACTCCTCACCGCATCATTCCCAACCATCCCATAGAGATTCAGCCCACCCTCCTCTCCAATGGGATCTCTGCTTGGCCACCGTCCGAGTTGTGGGTGGTAGTAACGATAGCCGTAGAAGTGCCTTTGTGGACGGGCGGGTTGGGCCGGGTTGGCGTAGTGGTATTTTGATTCTTGGCGGGGAGGTCGAGGCGGGAGGAGTGTAGGCGTATTTGGGCTGAAATGGCGAGGTTGCCGGGGTCGACAGAGGAGGGGGAGGAGGGCGCAAAGGCCCGAGAAATCAAGGGGCGGGGGGTCGGGGGTGTCGAGGATGGTGGAGGTGGGATAGGAACAGGGGGGCAGGCCACTGTGGTTGGTGGATGTCGACTCACCATAGGAGTAGGTGTAGAGATTTTGGTGGGTCGTTTGCGGGGATGACTTGCTCGCGATCGTGATCGGCGTGGCATTTTGATGGTCCTGACCGGGGGCGAGGACGAGGAGGGGAAAGATGAGAAAGGTGAGCAGGAGTGATCGCGCCTCGCGAAGGGCGAAGAAGGGGCGAAATCCGGGGCGGGAAGACATTTCCGGGAGGGTATCAGGTCGGGTCCGGGAGGGAAGAAGGTTTTGTGCCTTTTGAATGGAAGGAAGGTCAAGAGAATCACTTGTGGTGGATCAGGGGCGAGATTTGAAATTTGAACACGAAATTTGAAGGCCGAAAGCAGGTCGACTGCGGCTCGGGGGGGGAGATTTGAGATTTGAACACGAGATTTGAACAATGAAAGGCCAGGTCGACTGCGGCTCGGGCTTAAGCCCAAGCTCCGTAAGAGGGTGGGCGGTGGTCTAGGCCAACCGCCAACCGCCAATGGCCGACGCCGAAGACGGAGCGGGGTGGATGCTCGAATCTTGCTCTGGAGGGGAGTCGGGAAGTGATCGAGTGCGTGAGGGTGGTCCCGGGCAGGGGTCGGAGGATTTGGAGATTTCAGGTGGCGGGCCCATGTGCTTAGTTGGTTGGGATGAAATCTGTTCCGATGTTTGCGGCCGTTTTTGCCTTTACCGGGCTTTCTGCTTCGGCGATCGACAGCGTGGTCACCTTCAGCGAATTGCAGTATCACCCGCCGGGGCCGTCTCAGGATGGGGAGTGGATTGAATTGCGCAACGAAATGGCGGTTGATGTCGACCTGTCGGGCTGGGGGATTGGAGGCGGGGTTGATTATGTTTTTCCGGAAGGTACGATCATCGCGGGCGGTGGTTTTGTGGTGGTGGCCCTGATGCCGGGAGCGGGAGAGCTTGGGCCCTTTGTCGGGCAGCTCTCGAATGGCGGGGAAGCTTTGACGCTCCGCGACCGGGCGGGCCGGGTCATGGACGAGATGGATTACGGAGACGGAGGGGAATGGCCGGTGGCTGCCGACGGATCGGGAGCCACCTTGTCGAAGTTGCGTGCCGGTCTGCTTTCATCCCGCAGTGTTTCGTGGGCGGCCAGCCTGGAGCGCGGAGGAACGCCTGGGGCTGAAAATTTTCCCGACCCCGCGCTGCCCAATCCGCCTGTGGGACCGGTGTTTCTGGAGGTGGCGCCGGGCGGGCAAAGCGGATTTTTTATCGAGGTCGGCCATGTCGGGTCCGGGAATCTCGATCTGGCGGGGGCTTTTCTTTTGATCGACCAAGACAGTCCGGTGGTCTTTCCCTTGCCTGCCGTGACCTTGATGGCGGGGCAGAGCCTGATCTTGACGGAAGAGGATTTGGGTCTGATCCCGGCCGATGGTGACCGTCTTTTTTTGTTGAGGCAGGATGGGGCTTCGCCTTCGGATGCCCGGGCGGTTACGAGGCGTTTGCGGGGGAGGTCTCCGGACCATGGCGCGGCCTGGCTTTTCCCGGAGGTGCCCACCCCGGGAAGCCCGAACATCTTTGAGTTCGAGACCGACATCGTGATCAATGAGATTTGCTACAACCCGCCGCTGTCCGATCCCGTTCCGGGTGCGGAGGCCACGGTGGAGACCTTTGAAATCATCGATCGTGAAGCGGTCTGGCGCTACAACGAATCGGGGGATGATCTGGGGGTGGATTGGGCGACGGAATCTCACCCGGTCGGTGGAAACTGGGCGTCGGGCCCGGGCGGCTTGGCCTTTGATTCCGGACTCACCTTTCCGGTGGGGACGACGCTGACAAATCCCTTGAGCAACAGCCCGCGGGTGGTGACTTATTACTTCGAGACCGACTTCGAGTTGACCGAGGCGCAGGCGGCGGGAGTGCTCTCGATGTCGCTGGATTACGCCGTCGACGACGGGGCGGTTTTTTACCTCAACGGGATCGAGGTCGAACGGGTGCGGATGCCGGCTGGTCCCATCACCGCTTCGACGCTGGCGAGCTCGGGCTTGGGCAATGCCGAGTTTTCGGGGCCGGTCGAAGTGGCGATTCCGCCCGGGGCGGTTGTGGCTGGAAGCAACCGGTTTTCGGTGGAGGTGCATCAGAATTCGACCGGTAGCAATGATGTCGCATTCGCCCTCGAGGTCTTTTTTGAAATTGAGACCGACCCGGGTCGTCTGCGTCAGCCGGCCCAGCGGTCCGACGAGCAATGGATCGAGCTCTTCAACCGCGGCGAGGAAGCGGTCGATCTCTCCGGCTGGGACTTCGGGGAGGGAATCGACTACGAATTTCCCTTTGGCACCATCTTGGCACCCGGGGAATTTCTGGTGGTGGCGCGTGATCCGGGGGCTCTGGCGGCAAAGCATACGGGGGTTGCCGTCGTGGGGCCGTTTGCGGGTTCCCTGAGTCGGGGGGGAGAGACCCTGACCTTGCGGGACGATCATCGAAATCCGGTCGATATCTTGCGGTATTTTGACGGGGGACGCTGGCCCTCCCGTGCCGATGCGGGAGGTTCCACCTTGGAGCTGCGAGATCCCTGGGCTGACAACTCCCTGCCGGGTGCGTGGGCGGCGAGCGATGAGGTGGCCCGGACAAGCTGGCAGGAAGTCCGCTACCGGGGGCAAGCTGCGGCGAGCAAAGTGGGACCGGACAACCAGTGGCGTGATTTCGTTTTCGGCCTGCACGAAGCCGGAGAGATTTTGATCGATGACTTGGAAGTGGTCGAGGATCCGGATGGGAGCGCGGTGTCGCTCTTGACCGATGGCAGCTTTGAGTCGGGCCACACCGATGCCTGGCGTTTTCTGGGCAATCATCGGGAGGCCGAGATCGTGCCCGATCCGGACGGTGGGGGTAATGTCCTGCGTTTACGGGCGAGTGGAACGACCGGGCACATGCACAACCATGTCGAAACGACCCTCGCCAATGGGAGATCGGTGGTCAACGGACGGGAATACGAAATTTCCTATCGGGCTCGCTGGCTGGGAGGGGACAACCAACTGCACACGCGTCTGTATTTCAACCGTCTTCCGCGGACCACCCGCCTGGCCCGGCCGGAGATTCTGGGAACTCCGGGGGCAGCCAATTCGACCTTGGTGGAGAACCTCGGACCGACCTGGCATTCGTTGTCGCATTCCCCGGCGGTCCCTGCTGCTGGTGAGCCGGTCACGGTAAAGGTTTCACTGCGCGATCCTGACGGGGTGGCGGGGGCGAGCCTGCGCTACCGGGTCAATGGCGGACCCTTTTCCCCTCCGGTGGCGATGACGGGCACCCCGGGCACCGAGGAATGGTCGGTCACCATCCCCGGGGGAACGGCCGGTCAGGTGAGGCAGTTTTACGTCGAGGCAGTCGATGGTCGGGGTGCCCTTTCCCTCGCTCCCGCTGCTGGGCCGGACTCGCGCGCGATGTATCAGATTGATGATGGCCGGGCGGCCAATACCGGAATCAACAACATCCGCATCATCATGGATCCGGCGGATCGGGCAGAGCTTTACGAGCGCATCAATGTCATGAGCAACGGGAGGATGGGATGCACCGTGATCGACCGTGAGGAGGTGATTTACTATGATGCCGGGGTGCGGATCAAGGGGTCGCAGCGGGCGCGCCTGGCGGTCAACCGGATTGGCTTCAACCTCGGCTTCCCTGCGGATCAACTTTACCGCGGGGTGCATCGTTCGGTGGCGATTGATCGTTCGGAAGGCCAGGTGGTGGGGCAGCGGGAGTTGCTTTTCGATCTCATGGCGACCTCATCGGGAGGGGTGCCCGGCGAGCACAACGACCTTTGCTATGTCATCTCGCCTGATCCTGCCCACACCAGCGCGGCCATTCTGCAAATGGCCCGCTTTGGATCGGGGTATCTCGAAAGCCAGTTCGACAACGGGGCCGAGGGCACGGTCTACGAGTATGAATTGGTTTACTATCCCACCACGGCCGATCCCAAGGGATACAAGTATCCGCAGCCGGACAGCGTGGTGGGGACCAACATCCGATCGCTGGGCGAAAACCCGGAGGACTACCGTTGGACTTATCTTATCAAGAACAACCAGGAAAACGACAACCTGGAACCCATGATGGAGATGAGCGCGATGTTCGACCTGCCCAATGCGGAACTGCATGAGGTGGTTGACGAGGTTCTCGATGTCGACCAGTGGTTGCGGGCGATGGCCTACGCGTGTGCCATTGGAGCGGGTGATTCCTACTTCTCGAACAGCCGGCACAACGGTCAGTTTTACGGTCGGCCGGATGGAAAGGTCCTCTTTTTCCCGCACGACAACGACTTCCTCTTCCAGACCACGCGACCTATTTTTCAAAACACCGAGCTTTCGAAATTGATCACCGACCCGGCGAAGCGGCGGCGTTATCTCGGTCATCTCGAGGACATCTGCAGCACGGTTTACAACCAGAGCTGGATGTCGCGCTGGGCCGCTCATTTCGACCAACTCGTTCCGGGGGGTGCCGTGTTCGGGGATGACCTGAGCTACATTGGACAGCGGTCCAATTACATCCTCGGCCAGGTGACCACCCAGGTGGCGCCGGTGGCTTTTGCCATCACCTCGAATGGGGGCAACTCTTTCGAAACCCCGGAGAGTCCGGTGGTCATCGAGGGAACCGGTTGGGTCGACGTCGATGAAATCCGCCTGGCTGGATCGGACGGCCCGCTTCCCATCAGGTGGACTTCGACCGACGACTGGGAGGTCTCGGTGGCGCTCAGTCCGGGAGAGAATGTCATCCAGTTGGCGGCCTATGACTTTTCGGGCGCGTTGGTGGGCAGTGATACCATCACGGTCACGGCCACCGGTTCATCGGTTTTGCCTTCGACCGATAATCTCGTGATCTCGGAGATCTTTTA
>JALQTQ010000187.1 GCA_023263995.1 Akkermansiaceae bacterium
CACAACTGCCGGACTTGCGCACCCCGTCGCAGGTCAACTCCAGCGAGGCCAGTCGGGTTTCATCCCGCATCGCCTGCGCGGCAATCTGGTCAACCGAAACGCCCACCTTGATATCCGAGCCCGAGGTTTTCTTGGCCCTTTGGCCGGTCAGGAAGGTGGCATTACTCCGGGCGTGGTCCCCTGCCCCGTCGGCCCCGGGAGTGGCGTGCTGGTGAGCGAAGCCGGTGAAAATCTGCAGATCGCCCTTGAGGCTTTCGAGCGCTTTCATGCTCTTGCCGAGACGGTAGTTTTTCCCGGACCCCTCGGGCCGCCAATGCTCCACATTGACGCCATTCGGGATATAAAGGTAGGCCATCCGTAAGGGAGCGCTTTTTCCGCGTGCGGTTGTCGCTGCCGCGAGCGGAGCCAATGACTCAAAAGCCGGGAGACCAACGGCGGCTCCGAGGCCTCGAAGAAAATGACGACGTCCCAAGGATGAACTCTTCTTCATGCGCTGATCAATAACGCCAAACGCAGCGGATTTCTCGCATTTTTTTCGCGACCGCCTTCGCAAGCGATGAATTCCGGTCATTGTCAGCTTTTATTCCATTGAAGCTCGGGCCGATGACTCCGGGCTTTTTCCTTCCGCTTGAAGGCAGGAAACGACATGATCGCGGCATCGGCATGCCTCTTCTCGACGTCCAGAATCTCACCACTCGCTTCCACACTCGCAATGGTATCATCCACGCCGTCGAAGACGTTTCCTTCAGTCTCGAAAAGGGGGAAACCCTCGGGATCGTCGGTGAGTCGGGATCGGGCAAGTCGGTGACCTGCTACTCCATCCTCGGGCTTATCCCTCGCCCTCCCGGCCGCATTCACGGCGGCTCGGCTCTTTTTGAAGGAACCGATCTTCTGAAGGCAAAAGAAAAGGAACTCCGGAAAATTCGTGGCAAACGGATCTCGATGATTTTCCAGGATCCCATGACCTGCCTCAATCCAGCCCTGCGGATTTCCACCCAACTCGTCGAACCCTTGGAGATCCACGAGGGAATCAAAGGCAAGGAGGCCTTGCACCGCGCCATCGAGGCTCTGGAGGAAGTCGGAATCCCGCAGGCCGAAAAACGCATCCTTTCCTACCCTCACGAGTTTTCCGGCGGAATGCGTCAGCGAGTCATGATTGCCATGGCGCTGATTACCCGGCCGGAGATCCTCATTGCCGACGAGCCCACCACCGCTCTCGACGTCACGGTGCAAAAACAGGTGCTCGATCTCATCAAGGACCGCCAGCAAAGCCTCGGAACATCAGTCATTCTCGTGACCCACGATCTCGGGGTGGTGTCACAGGCCTGCGACAAGGTCAATGTGATGTATGCCGGTCGCATTGTGGAAACCGCAAACGCTCGCGATCTTTTTGCCGAACCCAAGCACGCCTACACCCGGGCCCTCCTCAAGAGCATCCCGGCGATGCACCCCAAAGGGGAAACGCTCTACACCATCCCCGGACTCCCTCCCAACCTCAACATGCCTCCCTCGTCCTGCTCCTTCAAATCCCGCAACACCCTTGGAGACCCCTCCCTTTGCCTCACCGACCACGCCCCACCCCTGATCGAAATTGCTCCGGGGCATTTCGTGCAAAACTGCCCCGGCTGCTTGGCTTCCTGAATGCCATGGAGCTGCAGATCGACGGCTTCATCCTCTATCTTGCCACCGAGCGGGGGCTCTCGACCGCCTATCAACTTTCGGTCCGCCAGAGCCTCGAAAAATTTCTGGCTTGGGCTGACCAGCATGGACACCGGAATTGGTGCGACCTTGGAACCGATGACCTTTCGGCCTTCCTAGGCCACCTTCGCAAGTCCGGACTCAACGCCTCGTCGCTCCGCATTACGGTCGTCCACCTCAAGATCTTCTTCCGTTTTCTTGTGGCCCGAGGTCACCTCGAGGCGGACCCAGCTGATCCGCTGCTCTCTCCCAAGACCGCCTCCAAACTCCCCGAAACCCTCAACACCCAAGCCATCACCCGCCTGCTCGAATCAATCGATTTCAGCAAACGCCTGGGCCCTCGGGACCTCGCCCTCCTGGAGATGTTCTATGCCTCGGGCCTGCGCCTTTCCGAAATCTGCGGAGCCCGACTCGAACACCTCGACCTGGATGATCGCTTTTTGCGGGTCACCGGGAAGGGCAACAAAACCCGCTTGGTGCCAATCGGCAAGAGGGCCCTCGACGCCCTGCAACGGTACCTCTCCCACGAACGTCCGAGCCTCGTCACTGCACAGACCTCATCCCACCTTTTTCTTTCGGTGCGGGGGGGGCCACTTTCACCCGATCGGGTACGTCAGATCGTCAAGGAGCGCGCAAAGCAGGCCGGACTCAAAGAGAATATCTATCCCCACCTCCTGCGGCACTCCTTTGCCACCCATCTTCTCGAAAACGGGGCTGATCTCAGGGTCATTCAGGAACTGCTGGGTCACGCCGACATCGGCACGACCCAGATTTACACCCACGTCGACCAGAAGCGGCTCAAGGCCGTCCACCAGAAATTCCACCCGCGTGGGTGACCGGCCCCGATGGGCCGGGAAGCGCGGCTTATCTCAAGTAGCCTTTCTTCTGGCCAGCCGACGACCGTCGCCGCTTGCTTTCCTCCTGAGGCGCAGCGGTGGTTTGATTCCCCGGTTGGTTCTTGCCCTGAGAGGCGGACATGCTCCCCTGAGCCGGAAGGACGGCGCTGGGCGCGGGCAGAAGTTCGCCAGTCTCCGCAGCATAGCGCGAGATATCCTGGTAGTCAGCCCGGAAGTCATCCAAACCGGACTGCCCTTCCATGATGCGGGGCTGAATCATGATGATGAGCTCCGATTCTTCGCTCGAGGTATCATTTCGTCCAAAGAGACGGCCGATGCCCGGGATCTTGCTGATGATGGGGATTCCCCCGCGAGCATCCGAAGAAGTAGTGGTCATGATTCCGCCCAGGATCACCGCGGACCCGTCCTTGACGGTCACCGAAGTGGTGAGTTCCTCGGTATTGATGTCGGGCACCTGCAATTCACCGACCGTGCGCAGTTGGCCGATGGAGTCGCGAACCAGCCCGATCTCGAGGGTCACTTGGTCATCTGAGTTGATCAGGGGCTGGATTTGCAACTCCAGAACGACATCGCGGTATTCCACATTGGTGGTCACCCCGCCTTGGTTGATGCCTCCGGCAAAGGTGCTGGAAGGCACCGCGATGCGCTGACCCGAGGAGAGCTCGGCCACGCGGTTGTTGCGGGTGGTCAGGACCGTGCGCTCCAAGGTCTTGAACTTGGTTTGGGTCTCGAGGGCATTGACGAAGACCCCGAAATCATCACCGAGAAGGCCATAGACCGACACCCCGCTTCCAGCCGCACCGTTTGCGCTAAGAACGGAACTCAAGGTATCGAGGCTGCTCGGATCAATCACCGAAGGGATCCCACCGAAGCTAGCGGCTCCAGCCGCCGCAAAGTCGGCTCCATTCCGCTGAAGGGCCCTAGCGAGATCGATGCCAAAATTCACATTGTCTCCCAGTCCGTAGCTTCCCACCACTGCCGAGAGGGCGACCTGCTGGGCTTCGGTATCGAGGTCGGCGATGAGATCGCGAACGATTTCGATGTGATGGGGAGGCCCGTTCACGATCACGGTATTGGCGACATTGTCGGCCACCAAAAGAGTGCGGCGTCCCACCAGGACGGACTCGGGAGCAGTGGGAACCTGTTGTTCCTGAATGCTGGCGCGTCCTCCAACTCCCCCGCCGCCGATCCCGCCTTGCTGGCCGGTGGTGCGGTTGTTGTTGGTGTTGTTGTTGGTGAGGTTGCTGCGGTTGTTGCTCAGGGTGTTGTTCGAGCGGTTGCTTGCGGATCCTCCGGCTCCGGCGGCATCGCCCAAGGTCGCGGTGATGGCGTTTTCGGCAATCGTCAAAAACTCGGAGACCCGCAGGTAGCGTAGACGGAAAGTCTGGCGGGTATTGCCGGTCCCCGGCTGATCAAAGGTCTTGATCATGGCCTCGGCTGCCACCAAATCGGCTGGGCGCCCCACCAGAAGGATGCGGCTGGTGCGGGGCACCGCGATGATGCGAAGGGGCACCTCTTCACCCGAGGCGGCCGGGGCCCCGGGAGCGGCTCCCGGGGTCGGCGGGGTATTGGTGCGGGTGGTTCGGGTGGTCTGATTTCCCGAACCCTGCTCGTTATAGATCTCGTTCATTCGCTCGGCGATCTCCTCGACATCGCCGTAGGTCACCTCAACCCACTTGTCACCGACAGTGCTCGGCACATCAATGGCCTTACGAATCTTGAGCATTTGACGGATCAAGGAGGCGCTCTCGGTCACGATCAGAGAGGAGGCATTGGGCACCGCGGTGATTGTTCCAGAGGGAGTCAGTTGCCCCATCGCTGACTGTATCACCTTGAGAGCTTCTTCAGGTTTGAGATACTTGAAGGGCATCACAAACATGACAATTTCATCTTCGACTGGCAGATCGAATTCGTCGAAATACACTCCCTTGGGAACCTGACCGGGCGAGGTGATGGGGCCGGAGGGGACGAAGCGCACGATTCCGGGCTCACCGGGGACCGGGATGATGGCGACTCCTTCGGCGAGCAAGGTAAGCTGGAGAAACTTGGCCAACTCGGCATTGGTGAGCGGTCCCCCGAGGGTGAAGCTGACCTCGGCCTGAGCCATGGCATTGGTGAGAATGGCCCGCTTGCCGCTTGACCTCTCGTAGATCTTGGCGGCCTCCAGCACCGTGATATTGGCCTCGGTGATGAAATCCCCTTCCTTCACCACCAACTGGTTGGGATCGACGGTCAGGCCGCGCACCACCGGGTTGGTGTCGGCGGGCTGGTCCGGATCGAGTTCAGGCACCGGAGTGGGAACCGCGGGTCCGGTCGGCTGCTCGCCTGGCGCCGGAGGTTCCTGACCCAAGGTCGCGAGGGTGAGTCCAAAGAGAAGGGAAAGAGATGATTTCATGAAGAATAGACGAAGAAGAGTTGGAATGAAAAATTAACGACTGCGCGGAATGTAGCGGCGTCGGGTCGGGGTGTTGGAATTGCTGGTGGGCCGGACTTGACTGGGCGAGGTCGTGGGTCGAGGCACCTTGCCCGGGGTGGGCGGGGTGCTGGTGCGGCTGGCCGTCGGCGGAGTGGGCTTCGGCTGGCCCGGAGTGGGAGGCGTCGGCACGGTGCCCGGCTTGGTGGGAGCGGGAGCCCCCCGACCCTGCTGCGCGGCGGCCGGGGCACCGGCCACGGCCTTGAGAACCAGAAACTGGGGATCGAAGCGAACTTCACCGGAAACGGCCCCCTTGCGCACGGTGACCACGGCCTCATCGATGAAGTTGCGGTCCTGCTTCACATCCTCGATGGCAAAGCCCATTTCGGTCGCTTCGGGACTCGGGATGGTGACGCGGCTTCGGTCCTTTTTGTTCATGAGTTTCACTTTCACCCCGTTGGTGTATTTGCTCAGGCCGACGAGGACCCAGTCGGGAAGATCGTTGGGAATTTCCGGTCCCACTTCGACTTCGGGCGGGTCGCAAAAGGCGGAGCGCTGGTAGAGGTCCTTGTAGCGATCGGGACGCGGGCTACGGGGAACCTCGGCGAAGGCGGGACCGACCAGGCTGGCGATCAGACAGAAGGTGAGCAATGATTTCATCAGAAAAAAAGGTGGGATGATCAGACGTCTTCGGCCGGGATGATCCATTTCTCGACCTCAATCTCGACATCGATGCGGGTGAGGTCCCCGGATTGTGGCTTCATTTCAAGTTTCGTCACGACCTGCCGTTGTTCGACCCGGTGGATGCTGGTGAGCCATCCGATGACATCTTGCTCGCGACCGGTGACCTTGAAGGAAACCTTGACCCGGCCGTAGAAATCGCCCGGTTGGTATTCGAGGATGTCGTCGTCCTTGATTTCAAGGCGGCGGGCGACCGCCTGCTTGCGGACGTAGGCCTGCAGTTCCGAGCGGGCCCGGATGGGGTCGGACGCAACGGTGCCGCTTTGCTCCACCCAATCCATCTCGGGCTGGTAAAGCTCGGCTTGGGTCAGGGTGATGTTGGCCATGTTCAGGTCGCTTTCGGCGGTCGACTTGGCGGTCTTGGCTTCCTGCAGGCGGGGCAGGTAAAATTTGTTCAGGGCAATCAGGTTCACAATGATGAACAAGGTGGCACCGAGAAAGAGGAGGAGTTTCTTTTCGCGTTCGCTCATCGGTTCGTTTTACTCAGTTGCGTTGCCTTCATAGACAAAAGTCAGTTGACCGCTCTTTCTGTCTGTCGTTTCCGAACCAAATGTCCACCGGAACCATTCGAGATCGCTGCTTTCGCGAAGATTCTTGGCAAATTCGGGGATTTTCAGCGAGTTTTCCTGCTCCACGAGACCCTCAAGGCGGACCCGACGGGAGACCTTGAGTTCGCCCTCGAGTTCCCGGAACTGGTTCTCGATGACGGCCTCCTTGAGCCGGATGAAGCGGCTTTCGTCGGTATTCGGCAGGGCCCGGTAGCAGGCGAGGAGAACCTCGAGAGGGTGGAACTGGGTTTCCACCACCGGCTTGAGCTCATTCCACTTGGCTTCGTGCTCGGTGAGAAGCTTGGCAGCGTCCTGCACGGCATCGGCGGCCTGGCGGGCGGTGGCCGCTTCTTTCTGGGCGGTGCGGAGATTGAGAAAGAGGTACCCGGCCAGTCCGAGGTAGAGAATGACGGCCGCGGCAACCCCGATCATGCGATTACGCTTGGCTCGCCCGGCCAGGCGCTCGGCCCGCACGTCGGCCGGCAGAAGGCGGCTCGGAGGACTCGGCCACGAAGGGGAGGGACGGGGCACCGCTTCCACCGGAAGGCCTGCCCCGCGGGAAAGGACCTCGAGTTCCTCGGGGCGGGCGTCGCTGGGCGAGCCGTGCGACCACACCACGAGGCGCCGAGGGAGGTCGTGCAACATGCCCTGAAGCTGCAATTGTGTCAGCGCGAGACGGATGTCGTTGCCAACCCGGGCATCGAGGCGGTCGCTCGCAAGACATTC
>JALQTQ010000188.1 GCA_023263995.1 Akkermansiaceae bacterium
ACTGGTTTGAAAGAGGTGGTAATCTGCGTGGACATCGTGGCACTTGCTCTCGACTCGGTCGAGGAAGTCCTTGAGGGCGCTGTGGTATTCGTCTGCAATGAGGTGGGGTTCGGCAATGATGGTGGTTTTGTCCTCGAGGTCGACGAAGCGGTGGGGGCGCTCGAAATGGAACTCGACTTCCTGGGGGTCGAGGAGATGGAAGACCGCGATATCGTGCTTGCGGAAGCGGAGGTGTTGGAGCGCGTCACCGAGGGCTTCGGTATCGGCAAAGAGATCGGAGAGAATGATGACGAGGGCGCGCTGCTGGATCTTCTCGGCAATCTGGTGGAGGGCATCGACCAGGCCGGTGTCGCCGGTTGGTTCGAGGTTTTGGAGGGACTCGAAGATGGTTTGGAGTTGGGCGGCCCGTCGGCTGGGCGGGATCTCGAGGTGGATCTTGTCGTTGCAGCAGCTCAGGCCGGCTGAATCGCCTTGGTTGACGATGAGGTAGGCCAAAGTGCCGGCGATGCGGCGGGCAAAGTCGATCTTGGTAGGGTAGTCGCCCGAGGAGAAATTCATTGATCCCGAGGAATCGACCACGAAGTAAGCCCGAAGGTTAGTGTCGGCCTCGAATTCCTTGATGTAGAATCGGTCCGAGCGGCCGTAGGCCTTCCAATCGAGCCGTCGGGTATCGTCGCCCGGGACATACTTGCGGTATTCCGCGAATTCCACCGACGACCCGCGATGGGGGGAACGGTGCCGTCCCGCGACGTTTCCGATCATCGGGGAACGCGACTCCAGCGGGAGGGCTCCCAAGCGGGCCAGAACGTCGGAATCGAGGAAGTCGTATTTCATGGAAGGGAACAGGAGGTCGGGAGCCGTTGTGGATGGCGGAGTTTGGGATCGGGGTTTCGGTTTTTCCTCTGGGCGTTTTCGACCGGGTTTGGCCGAAGGTCGTGGTGGCCGGGGCTGTTTTCTCGAAGCTACTCCCTGTTCACGTTCTTACAGGTCCTCGCGCATTTCCTCGACCAAGCGGGCGACAATCTTCTTCGAAGTCATTCCTTGCGATTCGGCGGCGAAATTGGTGAGGACCCGGTGACCGAGAACCGGGCCGGCGACGGCTTCGATGTCCTCGAGTGAGGCCATGTAAGTGCCACGGAGGGCGGCGCGGGCCTTGCAGCCAAGGATGAGGTATTGCACCGCGCGGGGCCCGGCACCCCAACCAACGTATTCCTTGATCCACTCGGGGGCTTCGGCTCCGTCGGGACGGGTGCGTCGGACGATTTCGACCGCGTAGTCGTAGATGTGGTCGGGAACCGGGACACGGCGGACGAGGCTCTGGAACTTGATGACCTCTTCTCCGGTGAGGAGCGGGGTGAGGGGTTCTTTGTCCACTCCGGTGGTTTCACGGGCGATGCGTTTTTCCTCTTCGGCGCTCGGGTAGTCGACTTCGATCAGGAACATGAAGCGGTCGAGCTGGGCCTCGGGGAGGGGGTAGGTGCCTTCCTGTTCGACCGGGTTCTGGGTGGCGAGGACGAAGAAGGGGGCGTCAAGCTGGTAGGTCCGCCCGAGGACCGTGACCCGGCGTTCCTGCATCGCTTCGAGCATGGCGGATTGCGTCTTGGCGGGGGCGCGGTTGATTTCGTCGGCCAGCACGATATTGGCGAAGACGGGTCCTTTCACGAAGTCGAACTCACGTCGTCCCGTTTCCTTGTGTTCCTGGATGATGTCGGTCCCCGAAATGTCGGCGGGCATCAGGTCGGGGGTGAATTGGATACGGTTGAAGCCGAGGTGCAGCGTTTCCGCGATCGAGGAAACGAGGAGGGTCTTAGCTAGTCCGGGCACCCCCATGAGGAGGCCGTGGCCGCGGGCAAAGAGGCAGATCGCGAGTTGTTCGATGACGTCGTCCTGTCCGATGATGACTTTGGCCAACTCGCTCCTCAGGGCGGCGAACTTCTTGCCGAGTTCATCGACGGCGGCGACATCGTCGGCGGTGAGGCTGCTGTTGGCCGGGTTGGTGGCGGCCGCCGAGTCCGCGGCGAGGCGGGCCGATTTGTCCGAAGACTTTGATTCTGTGCCCGTCGATGCCGGAGAGTGAGAGGATTCCGGTTCCGGCTTCAGTTCGATCACGGGCATGATCGGGGGAAGATTGACGATGTAGTGGACGAGGTTGCGGTTGATCGTTCGCGGTGATCGGGGTTTCGGAGGGACATAGGTGGTGGCCTCCGTGGCCGGAGCATCTTGGATGACCTTGTCTACCGGTGCCTTCTTGGTGGCGGCCTTGCCCGAGCTTTCTTCCTTGGCGGCTGGTTTTCGGGACCCGGGGGTCTTGGCGGCTTTTTTGGCGTTTTTTCGGGTCGGCATGGGAAAAGGCTGAGGCTATTCGGCTTGGGAATTAAGGCTAGGGAGGGAGACGGTGGCAAGGCGGAGTTTCATACGGGCAAATTTTAATCAGTCTCTTGAATGGCCTTTCGCTGAAGGCCGGGAGCTAATGGTGACCCGACCAAACGCCCAAACTCCGATGGTTTGTCTCGGGAAATCCAAAAGTTGTGGTGGCCAAGGCTGGAAGTCGTCCCCCAAAACTGTCAGACCGGGGGCGCGCCATGACTCAGTCCTACGAGGTTCTTTTGTATTATCGATACTTTAAATTGGAAGACCCGGACGACTACGCCCGGGAGCATCGAAAATTGTGTGAAGAACTGGGATTGCGTGGGCGCATCATCATCGCGCGGGAGGGCTTGAATGGCACGGTTTCCGGGACGAGGGAGAGCTGCGCCCGCTACCGGGAAGTGCTCGATGCTGATCCCTTGACGCGCGGGATCGCCTGGAAGATCGATCAAGAGGGCGGGCACGTCTTTCCCCGGCTTTCCATCAAGGTGCGCGATGAGGTGGTGACGCTGGAATTGGGCGAAGACGATTTCAATCCGACCGATCTCACTGCGACCCACCTCAATCCGTCGGAATGGCGGGAGGCCATGAAGGGAGAAAACGTCGTCATTCTCGATGCTCGCAACGACTATGAATGGGAGATCGGACGATTCGAGGGGGCGATTCTCCCGGAGGTGCCCAGCTTTCGGGATCTTCCCGGTTGGGTGCGGGCGCATCGGTCCGAGTTGGAGGGAAAAAAAATTCTCACTTACTGTACCGGGGGAATTCGCTGCGAGAAATTCAGCGGCTTTCTGTTGAAGGAGGGATTCGAGGAGGTCTATCAACTCGACGGAGGGATTGTGACTTACGGCAAGGATGAAGAGGTTTGTGGCGAAGGATACGAAGGAGAATGTTATGTTTTCGACGAGCGATTGAGCGTGCCGATCAACCGCACTGGGAAGGCCAAGACGGTGTCGAGGTGTCGAAGGTGCGGAGGGCCAACGGTGCGCTATCGCAACTGTGCTTGGATGCCCTGCAATGCGCAGATTCTTCTGTGCCAATCCTGCGAGGAGGAAACGGGTCGCTACTGTGATTCACGATGTCGGGAGATCCGTCTGCTGAGTTGCGCGGCTGTCATCGGAGAATGAAGACCGGCTTCGCCTGATCAGGCGGGCGAGCCGGAGAACGAGGAGAATCAGCGCCACCAGCAGCAGGCCTGCTGCCGCCAAGACCAGCCAGATCCACCAAGGGAGCTTGGTCTTGAGCGACATTTTCATGGGGTGCCCGAAGTGCTCTCGGAGGAGAAAGGTCCAACTGACCGATTTGCCGTCGGGGCTGACGGTGTGGGCGTCGGTCACCTTGACCGGAACCGGCAGGTGAAGGGTGTATTTGAAGGTCGAACTGCCGAGCATCCCGGGGCGCTTGGAAACCAGCTCGGGAAAGAGGTGGTTCAAGTCGATCTCTCGGGTGAAGACTCCGCGCAGGTTGGTGAAGCGAAACTCGATGTCGCCCGCCACCGCCTCGATTTTGTCCGGATCAACCTCGGCTTCCGCCACAAAAAACTCCTCGTTTCTCGCGGCAAGTTCGAAAAGCTCGAGCACGTCATCGAATTCCCCCTTCAAATGCAGCGAGGTCTTGGTTCCTTCGGTCGTGGCAGTGCAGAGATTCAGAGTGAGGCCCTTTTCACGGGCCGCGACCTGCTTGAGGGCCTCCACGATCTTGTCAGGATCCCCGAGCTGCTTGAGAGCAATCGAGGGAAATTCATAACGGGCTTCGAGACGCCCGGATTTGTCGAGATTGATCCAAAGTTCCTCTTCCCCCTCGATGCAGGAAGGTGTGAGCAATGCGAGAAAGGAAAGGAGTGCAAGGGCTAGAAGGCGAAAGGGCACGGGGCGGACGATGAGGCCGCGAAGCGAAAATGAAAAGCGGCGAAAAAGGAGTTGCATCCTCCGGGGAAAAGCGACATTTTGAACGCATCAAAGCTGACAAAAAAGGTCGGCTTGATAATCTTTAAAAAATGATTCCCTCCCACGCGCCTTTTTCACCCGATCAGACCTCGTCTCTTACTGCACTTTTGTCGGGTTTCACTCCGGATCAAACAATGTGGTTGAGTGGTTATTTGGCTGGGCTTTCGGCGTCGCAGTCCGGAGGGGGCGGTTCGGCGTCGCTTACGGTGTTGTATGGGACTGAATCGGGGAACTCCGAGGCCTTGGCTGATCAGACTGTGAAGGCTGCCAAGAAGAGAGGAGTGAAGGCCACGATGAAGAATCTCGCCGATTTGAAGCCGTCGGATCTCAAGCAATGCGAACAGCTTGCGCTCATTGTGAGCACATGGGGTGATGGTGAGCCGCCGGAAGCGATCGAGGGGTTTTACGAGGCTTTTCTCAAGGAGGAGGTGGACTTGACAGGGGTTCGCTTTGCGGTGTGTGCCCTTGGGGACACCTCCTACGAGCAGTTCTGCGAGACTGGCAAGGTCTTTGATGCCCGGCTTGAGGCTCTCGGGGCGGAACGGATCACGGAGCGCCAGGATTGTGACGTCGATTACGAGGAGTCCTACCAAGTCTGGGTCGATCGTTTGTTCGACAACCTGGGGTCGTCTGCGGTGCTGGCGTCGGACGTCGCGGCGGTGCTGGCGAAGCCTGCGGTCGAGTATGGTAAAAAGAATCCATTTCCGGCCGAGGTCCTTGATTCAGTGGTCCTCAATGGCGAGGGGAGTGCCAAGGAAACCCTTCATCTTGAGTTGTCGCTTGACGGGTCGGGATTGACCTATGAAGCGGGGGATGCTTTGGCAGTCCTCCCGGTCAATGCTGAGAGCGTGGTGCAGGAACTGTTGGCGGTGACCGGTTTTTCCGAAGACGAGGAGGTGGAGGTCAAAAGTGGGGAATGCCTGCCGCTTGGAGTGGCACTGCGACATCATTTCGACATCACCGCACTCTCGCGGGCCATCGCCCGGAAATATGCTGCGCTGGTTGGTCATGCCGAGCTCGATCGCTTGCTGAGTGATCAAGCAGCCTCGGAATTCCGGGAGTGGATTCACGGTCGCCAGATCATCGATTTGCTCGAAGCGTTTCCGGCTGAGGGACTGACGGCCGGGCAGTTCGTTGGGATCTTGCGCAAGCTGCCGCCGCGCCTCTACTCCATCGCATCCAGCCTCAAGGCGCATCCCGGTGAGGTGCATCTCACCGTGGCGGCGGTGCGCTATCACGCTCATGGGCGTGACCGCAAGGGGGTGGCATCGACCTTCCTGGCCGATGACGCTCCGGTGGGGAGCAAGGTGGCGGTCTACGTGCATCGCAACTCGAATTTCCGTCTGCCAGCGGACGATGCCGCTCCCGTCATCATGGTCGGACCCGGTACTGGGATTGCGCCCTTCCGTGCTTTCGTGGAAGAGCGGGCCGAGCGGGGAGCAGCGGGGCGAAGCTGGTTGTTCTTTGGGGACCAGAAATACAGCTATGATTTCCTTTACCAACTCGAGTGGCAAGCGCACCTCAAGGAAGGCCATCTCACGCGTCTCGATGTCGCCTTTTCGCGCGATCAACCCGAAAAGGTATACGTGCAGGACGTGATGCGTCAGCGGGCGAGCGACCTATGGCAGTGGCTCGAGGACGGAGCACATTTTTATGTCTGCGGCGATGCCGAGCGCATGGCCAAGGATGTGCACGAAGCCCTGATCGGCATTGTCGCGCAGGAAGGCCACCTTTCCCGGGAAGAGGCCGTGGCTTTTGTCGATCAACTGAAGAAAGACAAGCGCTATCAACGTGATGTGTACTAAACCCAGAGAAATCATTTCAAGATGAGCGAAGAGAGGAAACTGACTCACAACGAACACCTGAAGATCGGGAGCAACTATCTGCGTGGGACATTGGCCGAGGGGCTGGCCGATGTCTCCACCGGGGGGCTCACCGAGGATGAGCAGCAGTTGCTCAAGTTCCACGGGTGTTACTTGCAGGACGATCGAGACCTTCGTGCCGGTCGTCGCAAACATAAATTGGAGAAGGCCTTCAGCTTCTTGATCCGGGTGCGGGTGCCCGGTGGCGTGGCCACTCCGGCCCAGTGGATTCAGATCGACAATCTCGCCACCGACTATGCCAACGGGACGATCAAGCTCACCACACGGCAAGCTTTCCAGCTCCACGGGGTGATCAAGACCCAACTCAAAAAGACCATTCAGGAGATCAATGCCGCCGCCATGGACACCATCGCGGCCTGCGGGGATGTCAACCGGAACGTCATGTGCAACCCAAACCCGTACTTGAGTGAGGCTCACGCCGAGGTTCTCAAGATCTCCCAGGCCATCAGTGACCACCTCACTCCAACCACCGGGGCATATCATGAGATTTGGCTCGATGGGGAAAAGGTGGAATCGACCGAAGAGGAGGTGGAGCCCATTTACGGGAAGACCTACCTCCCCAGGAAATTCAAGATTGCGGTGGCGGTTCCACCGTCGAACGACGTCGACATTCACGCCAACGATCTTTCCTTCGTAGCCATCGTGGAGCAGGGGAAGGTCGTCGGTTACAATGTTGCGGTCGGCGGGGGGATGGGAATGACCCATGGAGCCGAGGGCACCTACCCGCGGCTCGCCGACATCATTGGTTTTTG
>JALQTQ010000189.1 GCA_023263995.1 Akkermansiaceae bacterium
AGGAACCGTGAATGCCGACAACGGCAACCTCACCGACGACGACTACGGTATTCTTTTCCGTCAAGACGGTGACACCGAGCGCTTCGACAATACTGTCAACCTGGGGGCGGGAGGATCAATCAACGCCACCTTGGCCCCACGCAGTATCGAAATTCAATATGCATTCACTTCGTTCGCCGATGGGTCCAACGTCACCGCCACCTCCTTCGTTGATGGAGTTCAGGTCGCCAGTGACGTTTTCCAGTGGGACAGCAACGGCGGAGAGATGCGCATGGAGCTGGGTCACAACGATCCAAACGTCCTTGTCGATAACCTCACCGTTTCGACTCTCGAAACCATCCCCGAGCCCAGCAGCGCCCTGCTTTCCAGCCTGGCTCTCTTCGGACTCCTGGCTCGTCGCCGTCGATAGAATCCACACAACCTTTCCGGCTTCGGCCTGATTTTTCAGGCGGTGTTTTCTCCCCGAAAATGCCGCCTTTTTCTTCCCCTCCTCTCATTTTAATGATCATGATGACGCTCCGTAAAATTCTTCTCCTCCTGCTCCCCACGCCACTCCTTGCCGTGGACAGCGTCGTGACCTTCAACGAGCTCCACTACAACCCCGCAGGAAACGATGAATCCGGAGAATGGATCGAGCTTCACAATCAGATGTCGATCAATGTCGATCTCTCCGGTTGGCGCCTCGCATCCGGAGTCGACTACACCTTTCCCGAAGACACCATTATCCCCGGCCAAGGCTACCTCCTCATTGCCAAGGATCCCTCCCATCCCTCCCTTGCCGGGAAAAACGCCCTCGGCCCCTACCCCAATTCCCTCTCGAACGGCGGTGAGCGTCTCAATCTCTACAGTCGCTCCGACCGGCTCATGGATCGCATTGATTACGGCGACTCCGGCGAATGGCCTATCGCTCCCGATGGTTCCGGAGCCACCCTCGCCAAGCTCGAGGGACAACTTCTCTCCGGCAAGTCCGCCTCATGGGCCACCAGTTTGCAAGTCGGCGGCACTCCGGGTGCGATCAACTTCCCCGTCGACAACCAACCCATCCCGCACACCTTGGTCGCCAACGATGCCACCTGGTCCTATTTCGATTCCAACTCCGCTCCGCCCTCCGACTGGAACACCACATCATTCAACGACGCCTCCTGGGACACCGGCTCCCAACTTTTTGGAAACACCACCGCTGGTCCTCCGGTCCTCACCGTCACCGATCACCTTGTCGAACGATTCCGCGCCTCCGACCTCGCCCTGAGCAACGGACAAACGGTTTCCACCTGGACCGATACCGCGACCGGCGACGGACAAAGCCAAAACGCCACCGCCGGAGGCAACCCGACTTTTCAAAGCAACGTCACTCCTTCCAGCGAACCCGTCGTTCGTTTCGATGGAAACGATGAACTTCGTACTTCGATCAGCCCCGGGATTTCCGGCACCTCCGGCTTCGTTTACCTCGCGGTGGTTCGCGCCAATGCCACACCTTCCAGCGGAACAGTCACCAACGGCTCGGGGGCTTATCTTTGGGATCGCTCCTTCACCGGCGGAGGCAGTCCTCTCGTTTCCCTCAAAGCCGACAGCGGCCGCTTTGGTCTTCAAAAACGCTACGACAACAATACCGGACTCGGCGGCCCCGTTTCCAGCTCGTCCATCTCGACCAGTGATTTCCAAATCGTTGCCGTTCGACGCAACACCTCCTCCAATCAATTCGAAATGTGGGTCGATGGCGTGCTCGAATCCACTGATTCGGACTCCGGAGCCTCGCTCACTCCCGACCCCATTAATATCGGTCGTCACGCCACCAACACGAGTGGCGGCTTCAATGGCGACATTGCCGAGCTGCTCATCTACGAAGACGAACTGACCGATGCCGAACTCGAAGCCGTTGGTTCCTACCTCGAAAATCGCTACGGCCTCGACACCGCCTACCCCGGCACCACCATCAACACGGAAACGTCCGCCACTGCCAACACCAGCTACTACCGTCAGGAGTTCAACTTCAACGGCAATCCCGCCAACACCATCATCCGCCTCGATGCGCAATTCTCCGACGGTGCGGTCTTTTATCTCAACGGAGTGGAAATCCATCGCGAGAACCTCCCCGCCGGAACCATCACCCACAGCACCTCGGCTCTTTCCGATCACCCAACACCGAGCTCGACCGGCGTTCTCACCCTTCCCTCCACCGCTCTGGTCAATGGCACCAACGTGCTCTCGGTCTCTCTTCACTCCGCTTCCGGTGACACCACCACCGCCTTTGGTTCCACCCTTGAAGGCACGGAACTCCCGGCCAGCCTCGACGACGCCCAGGGCCTGGTCTTCTCAGAAATCACCTCCGCACTCGACGCCTCGTTCTTCGTCGAGATTCAAAATCCCACGACCTCTCCGATCAACACCGACGGTTACCTTCTCGAAATCAGTGGCACCACACCCGCTTCCATACCCCTCCCCGTTACCACCCTCAACCCAGGCGACTTCCTTGTCCTCGATCAGGTTCAGCTCGGTCAAATTCCATCTGATGGCGACAAGCTCTTCCTCTTCAGTCCCGGGAAAGCCTCCGTCACCGACGCCAAACGCGTCACCAACCGGCTTCGCGGTCTCAGCTCCGCTTATCCCGACCTCTGGCTCTTCCCATCCGCTCCGACCTCCGGTTCCGCCAACACCTTCTCCTTCGAAGACAGCATCGTTATCAACGAACTCTGTTACAACTCACCCATCTCCGAGCCTTCGGCTGGCACGCCGCCGACCACTGAAGTCGTCACGCTCATTCCTCTCGGCTCGACCTGGCGATACAACGAAAGCGGTGCCGACCTCGGCTCCAACTGGGCCAGTTCCGCCCACCCCGTCGGCGGCAGCTGGAAATCCGGTCCCGGCGTGATTGCCTACGACACAGATCTGGGAATTCCCATCACCACGCAGCTGAACAATCCTGCCTTGCAGTTTCCCTTTATCGTCACTTACTATTTCGAAACAGACTTCACTCTCACCGCCGAAGAAGCCTCGAGCCTCGACAGTCTGGTTCTCAATCATCTCATCGACGACGGCGCGGTCATCTATCTCAACGGCGTGGAAATTGACCGCGTCAACATGCCTGCCGGTGCCATCAGCGCCTCGACCTTTGCCAATGCCCCGGGCGTCGCCAATGCCACCTACAGCGGGGACTACTCCGTGTCAGTTCCTCCCGGCACTGCTGTCAGTGGAACCAACCGTATCTCGGTGGAGATCCACCAGGTTTCCCTTTCCAGTAGCGACGTTGTTTTCAATCTCCAGATCGCGACCTCGCTCGTCACCGATCCCGGTTTACCAGCTGTCCCGGCCCTTCCCGGCGAAGAACAATGGATCGAGATTTTCAACCGCGGCCCGGCTACCATCAACCTGACCGGATGGAATTTCGGCGAAGGCATCGACTTCACTTTCCCCGACAATACCATGCTTCCCTCAGGACAATACCTCGTCATCGCCAAGGACCCCGCCGCCCTCGCCGCCGCGCATCCCGGACTGGCTCCCCTGGGACCCTACAACGGCTCGCTTTCCCGAAACGGTGAAACCATCACCCTGCGCGACTCTTACAACAACCCGGCCGATACCCTGCGCTATTACGATGGCGGACGCTGGCCTGCCAAAGCAGACGCCGCCGGTTCCACGCTGGAATTCACCGATCCCGACGCCGACAACTCTCTCCCCGGAGCCTGGTCCGCAAGCAACGAAATATCTCGTACTTCGTGGCAAACCTACACCTTCCGCGCCACCGCGTCCGCCAGCACGGTGGGCCCGGACAACCAATGGCGGGATTTCATTCTCGGCATGCTGGAGGAAGGCGAAGTCCTCATCGATGATCTCACCGTCACTGAAAACCCCGACGGCTCGGCCGTCCCCTTTATCACCGACGGCACTTTCGAAACCGGAAATCTCAATTCCTGGCGCGCCCTCGGCAGTCACCGGGACGCCTCTATCATTCCCGACCCTTCCAGCCCCGGAAACAATGTCCTCTATCTTCGGGCCACTGGTTCCACCGGCCACATGCACAACCACCTCGAGACGACCCTTCGCAACAACGAAGCTGTCGTCAATGGTCAGGAATACGAAGTCTCCTTCCGCGCCCGTTGGCTCAGCGGCTGTCCCCTCCTTCACACCCGGCTCTATTTCAACCGCACGCCGCACACCTTCCGTCTCGAACGACCCGACATCCTCGGCACTCCCGGTCAGCCCAATTCCACGCTGGTTGCAAATGCCGGACCGACTTCGGAAAACCTCACGCATTTCCCCGTCGTTCCCGCCGCCGGTGAGTCGCCCACCATTTCGCTGGATTTAACCGACCCCGACGGCGTGGCGTCCGCAATCCTGCACTACCGCGTGGAAGGTGGAGCCTTCTCGACTGTCGCCATGACCGAATCCAACGGCACCTGGTCGGGTAACATTCCCGGCCAATCCACCGGACAGGTCGTGCAGTTTTACGTCACTGCCACCGACGCCCTCGGCGCTTCGAATTTCATCCCCGCTGCCGGTCCCGACTCGCGGGCGATGTATGAGGTCGAGGACAACCGCGCCGCCACGACTTGCATCAACAACATCCGCATCATCATGGATCCAAGTGACCAAACCTGGATGTTCACAGCTCGCAACGTCATGAGCAACGGTCGCATCGCCTGCACCGTCATCGATCAGGAAAGCCGCATCTACTACGACGCCGGTGTTCGCATCAAGGGCTCCCAACGCGCCCGCACCCAAAACAACCGCATCGGCTTCAACCTTGGTTTCCCCAAAGACCAACTCTTCCGAAACGTCCACCGCACCATCGCCATCGACCGCTCGGAAGGTCAGGTCGTCGGACAACGCGAGCTCCTTTTCGACCTCATGGCCACCTCCTCCGGCGGCGTTCCCGGTGAGCACAACGACCTTTGTTACGTCATCTCTCCCAACCCGACCCACACCAGCGCCGCCATCCTGCAAATGGCCCGCTTTGGTTCGGTCTTCCTCGATGACCAGTTCGAAAACGGCGGAGACGGCACCGTTTACGAATATGAGTTGATTTACTACCCGACGACTGCCGACGCGCAGGGTTACAAGCTCCCCCAACCCGACAATGTCATTCGTCGCAACCTCAACGACATGGGCGACGATCAGGAAAACTACCGCTGGATTTATCTCATCAAAAACAACCAGGATTACGACGACTACGATCCCGCGATGCGTCTCGGAAAGCTCTTTGGTGAGTCCACCGCCAACTTCAACGCTCAGGTCGCGGACACCCTCGATGTCGATCAATGGCTCCGCGCTCTCGCCTATTCCTGTGCGACCGGTGCGGGTGATTCCTTCTACGCCAACTCGAAACACAACGGGCAGTTCTACGGCCGCCCCGACGGGAAGCTCCTCTACTTCCCTCACGACCTGGACTTCTCTTTCAGCGCGACGCGCAGCATTTTTGAAAACTCCGAACTCAATCGCATCATCGGAGCGAGCCCGGCCTATCGTCGCGCTTATCTCTCTCATCTCTACGACATCTGTTCCTCCGTTTACAACCAATCCTGGATGAGCACCTGGATCACTCATTTCAACGAATGCGTTGGAGGGAACGGCTTCTCCGACGATCTAAGCTATATCAACACCCGCTCGAACTACATCCTCAATCAAATCAACAGTCAGGCGGGTATGGTTTCGTTTTCCATCACCACCAACGGCGGAAACAACTTCTCCACCAATGACAGCCCGGTCGAGTTACAAGGAAACGGATGGTTTGATATCAGCGAAATCCGTCTGGCCTCCTCCTCGCAGACCCTTCCGATCACCTGGAACAGCAGCACCTCCTGGAGCGTCGTTATTCCTCTCTCAGCCGGAGCAAATCTCATCAACCTGGAGGCTTACGACCGACTTGGCACCCTGGTCGGCACCGACTCCATCACCATTACCCAAACCGGTGGCATCGGACTGCCCAACTCCTCCAACCTCGTCGTTTCCGAGCTCTACTACAACGAGCCCGGTAGCATTGAATCCACCGAATACATCGAGTTGATGAACATTGACCCCGCCGTCACCCTCGACCTCACGGGCACCACCTTCACCGACGGCATCACCTTCACCTTCCCTTCCGGCACCACGCTTGCTCCCAATGAACGCATCGTTGTAGTCGCCGACGAAGGCGCCTTCATTGCGCGCTTTGGAGGCGGAATCAATATCGCCGGAGCTTACACCGGTGCCCTCGATAACGGCGGCGAGCGCATCGAGATTTCCCTTCCCGACAGCACCGTCATTCGCGCTTTCACTTACGACGACAGCGCTCCTTGGCCCACCGAACCTGACGGCGACGACTACTCCCTCGTCCTCATCGCCCCTGATTGCAACCCAGACCACAATCTCGCCCTCAGCTGGCAGGCCAGTCTTCAAGTTGGCGGTACTCCGGGCACCGATGATTCGGTCGACTACGCCACTTGGAAACTCTCTTTCGGAAACCCCGCCGACGACGCTGACCCCGACGGCGATGGCTGGACGGTTATCGAGGAATTCTACTTCGGCGGTGACCCGGTCACCATCGACAATCTGAGCACTGCGACTGTCTTTGATACCACCTCCTCTCTCTTCACCGCGACTGTCCGGAAACGAGTCGGCATCAACGCCAAACTCACCCTCCAGCAATCGTCCGACCTGCAAACCTGGATCGATTCTCCCGGAGCCACCCTCCAATCCACCCAACGTGTCCTCGGGTCCGGCCCGCCCGTCGACCTGCAAACGTGGACGGCTCCCTTCGATGGACCAACGCTCTACTACCGTTTCAAATTCGAAAACCAGTAAGCTTGATAGCACCTCATCGAACGAACGCAATCAATCTACGTGATGGAATATCGCCAGCCCCAGGACTCGCCGTCATTTCGTGACACAATGTTCCCAGGTCCCCTAATCGGGAAAAGAGGAAGAAGAGAGTGGAGTTCCCCCGAAAAAGTGGAGAGG